>JACPZV010000280.1 GCA_016195295.1 Acidobacteriota bacterium | reverse complement strand
CGCGCTTTCAAGCGAGGATCGATTGAAAACGAGCTCGAGCGTTACAACCGGCTCTGGCGTTCGGAATTGGGAAACTACGTCAGAAGGCTGCCGGGCGGCGCCAGGGAGTCGAAAACTCGCAGGCAGATCGAGATGATCTTCCGTTCGCCCTTCGTCGGTCGCGTAGCCGGGCGCGCGATAGCTTTTCACGCGGCCGGACACCGGATACGACATGCCGTGCGGGAGGTGCACGCCGGCGTTGCCGAATCCGATCCCGGCGTACGACGCGGCCAGCAGCATCTGCGCGCGCGCCTCGTCGTCTGACGGATCGTCGACCGCGCGGACGAGAAACGTATTCACCATCCGCAGCGCCTGGAGCGACCAGATATCGCTGATGGGATTCGATCCCTGATACGCGGGCCGTACGGTCGGCCGATCGGGGCGCGGTCGTTCCGAGAAAGGCATCGCGGTGTAGGACTCGACGGCATGGCTGAGGATGTCGAGGCCCGTCGACGCCGCGACCTGCGGCGGCATCGTGCGCGTGTTGTCGGGATCGAGCAGGCCGAGCGTCGGCTTCAGCCTGCGGCTGGCGATGCCGGTCTTCGCGTGCATCCGGCTCAAGTCGAAAATGCTCACGCCGGTCGTTTCGCTGCCCGTGCCGGCCGTCGTCGGAATCGCGATGAGCGGCTTCAGCGGTCCAGGGACCGGGAGCCCTTTGCCGATCGGAGGATTCACGTAGTCGAGAAAATCCTCCGGCGGGTACGTCGTGTACAAGTTGACCGCCTTCGCCGTGTCGATCGTCGATCCGCCGCCGACGGCGACGTACGCGTCGAACTGTCCGTCGCGCCCGAAGGCGATCGCGTCCAGGAACGACTCGTCGCTGGGCTCGACGCGCACGCGGTCGTAGAGCACGGCCGCGAGTCCGCTGGCGGCGATCGATTCGAGCGCCGTCTGGACGGGCGCCATCCGACTCAACGCCGGATCGGTGACGACCATCACGCGCCTGGCGCCGAGATCCTCCAGGTCCATGCCCACCTCGCGGGTCACGCCAGGACCGAAGCGCACGCTCGACACGGCCATCTCGAAGGCGATTTCGTTGGTCATAACGTGTCGATATTCTAGGGCGGATTCGAGCGTTGGTGGCCACGAAGCCACGAAGCACACGCAGACGTACGAAGAAGAATTAGCCACGGAGACACAGAGACACGGAAGCGCGCGACTCAGATTCGGCAGGTCGGCCTGCGATGCAGGCCGACGAGACACAGTCGGAGCCGGTCCGATACACGAACCCCGGCGGTGGTCTCGGTTCGCGTATCGGCCCGGCTCCGGCTGTGTCAACGCCGCTACGCGGCGCCCGCCGAATCTCGATCAGCGCGCTCTGCGAGTTCAGCGGGTTCTGTGTTGATCGTCCGTTCTTTTCTCTGTGTCTCCGTGTCTCCGTGGCTTTATCCTCTTCGTCTGTCTCCGGGTAACTTGGAGTTCATGATCATGAGAACAGTGTTGCGATCCCTGCTCGTCCTTACCGCGTTCTCGGTGGCGGGTCCTGCGCTGGCCGCGCCGTGCGTGGCGGCCAAGCCCGACTGCACCGAGTGGATTGTGTTTGGCAACGGCCCCGCGCGGTCGTTGATCTACCGCACGTTCGCGCTGAATCAGCGGAACGATCGCATGACCCGTGCGCTGATCATGGTCCACGGCGCGGGGAGAGACGCCGACAATTATTTCCGCACGGCCGTGGCCGCGGCCTTCCTGGCCGACGCGCTCGAGGACACGGTCGTGATCTCGCCGCGGTTCGCCTCGAGCGACCGCGGGTGTCAGGATGCGTTGGCGGCCAACGAAGTGAGTTGGCCGTGTAACGGGGACAGCTGGCGGTCTGGCGGCGCGGCGGACATTACGTACCGGGACGGCAAGCTGACCTCGTACGACTTCGCCGACGAGATTCTGAAGAAGGCCGCGAACAAAACGGTTTTTCCAAATCTGAAAGCCGTTGTCGTGTCGGGCCATTCCGCGGGCGGCCAGTTCGCCAATCGCTATGAGATGGCCAACCGGGTACACGACACGCTCGGCGTGCCGATCACGTACGTCGTCGCGAACCCGTCGAGCTACGCCTACCTCGATGCGACGCGCCCCGCGTCCGGCGCCAACGGCGCGACCGAGTTCCGTCGCTTCGGCGACGGCCGCAACTGCACGACGTACGACAGGTGGCCGTACGGCTTGCAGGGACGCAGCGGCTATACGTCACGTCTCAGCGATGATCAGCTGAAGAAGCAATTGGCTGCGCGTCCGGCCACGTATCTCGTGGGGGAGTTGGACACGTTGCCGCTGGCCGGCTTCGACTCGTCGTGTCCCGCGATGGCGCAGGGCGCGAACCGCAATTTACGCGGACAGGCGTGGGGCAAGTACGTCAACGAGAAGTTCGGCGCGAATCACAAAACGATGGTGATTCCGCTGTGCGGGCACAACGCGCGGTGCATGTTCACGGCCGAGCCCGCGCTGCCGCTGCTGTTTCCGAAGGAGAAGTAGGGCGGGTCCTTTTGGACCCGCCAGGCAGCCGGGTCCGAAAGGACCCGGCCTACTAGTACAAAACCTCTTTCTCGCCCTTGGCCGCGACGAGTTGATCGAAGTGCTGGATGATCATGTCGCGACGTTTCATCACGCCGTCGACCTCGCTCTTTTTCAGGTAGTCCTTCGTCACACGCGCGACCTCGGCGCCGTCGAGCGCCTTGATGCGCGCCAGGAGCGCGCGGTCGCCCTTGACGAGATCCTTCTCGTTGACCAGTCTCGCCTGCAGACGGAAGGCGCGCGTGAAGTCGATCATCCACAGCTTCCAGTCGTTGTCGATCAGGACGTTGGTGAGATTGCGGTCGGTGTCGTAGACGAGCGCCGTGAACACGCGCATGCGGTGCATCTGGTCGTTCCAGTTCACGGAAGGGGACGGCTCGATCTTCTTCTTCAGCCGCTCGGATTCGTCCATCTTCGTCGGCACCCACCAGCTGAGCGCACCCGTCTGGGCCTGCCACTTCCGCTGGACGGTGACGGGCATCATGCCGTCGAGGCCGACCAGCCTGGCGATTTCGTACGCCGCGAGGTCGTACATGTACGAGTCGACGAAGTTGAGCTCGACGGTGCCGTCGGCGAACTCGTTCTTCATCTTGTGCTCGTCTATCGTCTGGAACGCGGCGTCGTGGGTGACCGTGCCGTCGGTCAGCGTGAGGCGCCATGGGGTCGTGACGCCTTTGCCGGTGCGCCTACTGCCGACGACTTTCGCCGTCAGCAGGAACTGGCGCATCTGGTCCGTCGTCCACGCGGGTTCATCGAACGCGGCTGCGCGACCGCCGGCCACTGCCAGAGCCGCCCACGCCGCGAAGAACACGCCCAGGGTTACAAACGTCGCACGCACGCGTCGGGTCGGCATGGCAACGCCTTTGTCAGCGGTAGTTGCCGAATTGTAGCGCAACGCCGAAGTCGTGCTCGCGCAACGCGCGCATCGCCTCCTGCAGCTCGTCCTTGGACGGTGAGCTCACGCGGACCTGATCTGCCTGGATGGCCGCTTGTACTTTTTTGAGCTTCTTGTCCTTGATGAACTTCACGATCTGGCGCGCCGCTTCGATCGGGATGCCCTGCTGAATCGCGACGACGCGGCGTAGGGCGCCGCCGGCGGCCGGCTGTGACTCGCCGGTCTTGAAATTTTTGACGGCCACGCCGCGGCGCACGAGTCGGGTCTGAACGATTTCCCACACCGCGTTCATCTTCATCTCATCATCCGTCGTGAGCGTCAGCGTCTTGTCGGCAGTGCTGAGATCGATGTCGGCTTTCGCGCCCTTGAAGTCGTACCGCTGGCTGATTTCCTTGCGCGCCTGATTCAGCGCGTTGTCGACTTCCTGGAAATCGATCGTGGACGTGATGTCGAACGACGACGTCGATGGCATGGCGCAGATTGTAGCGCGGCACGGTCACGCGACGAGGAACGATCCTTGCTCGCCGAAAGACCGAGGCGTGCGTTCAGTGGCCACGATGGCAATTCCCGCAACGATTCGCTCGAAACAACGATGCTAGAATTAAGTACTCGGCAGAGGGCCGTGCTCGTCGACAAGCTGCCGGATGTCGCCAATCTTGGCGTTGGCGCATTGGTCTTTGGCCAGTTCCTCGGGGAGCGCACGTTTTCGAGGTCGATGGCCCTGATCGGGTTGGGCCTTTGGTTTCTGCTGATTGGCGTGGCGCTCTGGCTGGCAAGGCGGGAGGACCGATGACGAATTTCTTGATCATCTACGGCGGTATCGCACTTTTCGCCGTCGTAATCGCTTTCATGGACTATCTGGCGCAGCGAAAACGCCATCGAGCCCGCAAGAGCTGAGGAGCGACTACCCGGCGACCTCGACCTACCCCAATTACCCAACTACCCAATCACTCAACTACCCAATTCAGCGCACTTTCTGTTTCAGCTCTTCGAACCAATTCAGCACGACGACCATGCTCGCGGGCGTGGCGATCGACGCCGGCTCATTCGGCGTGGTTTCCTTGATCATGAGGAACCGCTGGCCGTCCGGCGAGGCGTCGTAGCCGCGGAGGTTGTACCCGCGGCTGCTGGCGCCCGCGTAGTACCGCGTGCTGAGGATCTTCGCCGGCGTGCCGGCGGTGAACGTCGTCGTCGTGGATTGCACGGGCACCGACGTCAACAGATCGTTCGCGTCGAGATAGAAGATCTCCTAAGGCCGTAGATCGCGCCGATGTGGGGGTGATGGAGCGCGGCCAGGAGCTGCGCCTCGCGCTGAAACGCGCGACGCGTTCCGCGTCCTTCGTGAACAGTTCCGGCAGAGTTTTCAGCGCGACGTCACGGCCGAGTTTCGTGTCGCGCGCGCGATAGACCTCGCCCATGCCGCCGGCGCCGATCGGCGCGATGACCTCGTACGGACCCAGACGAGCGCCCGGAGAGAGCGCGGACACGGGCGACAGTATAGTCGTTGGTCATTGGTCGTTGGTCATTGGTTATGGGCGTGAGACGCGACCCACGACTAACGACCAACGACTCACGACTAACGACTAAAATGCTCCCGTGTCCGATCGTCCCCGCATCGGCATCTCCGCCTGCCTGCTCGGCGAGCCCGTGCGCTACAACGCGGAGCACAAGCGGGACGCGTGGCTCGTCTCTGTGCTGGGGCCGCAGGTCGAGTGGGTGCCGGTGTGTCCGGAAGTCGAGGCCGGTCTTGGAACGCCGCGTGAACCGATGACCCTCGTCCGGACGAACGGAATCGTCGCACTGATGACGAACGACACGAACCGCGATCTGACGGACGTGATGCGCGGCTACGCGGAGCGCCGCGTGCGCGAGCTCGAAGGGGCGGCTCTCGACGGCTACGTGTTGAAAGCGGATTCGCCGAGCTGCGGGCCCGAGGTCCTCTTGACGTCAGGCCACGCGGTGCCGGGTGTTTTTGCGGCCGAGTTGATGGCGCGGCTGCCGCACCTGCCGGTGATAGACGAGCGGCAGCTCGCGGATCCGCAGCGGAGACGCGCGTTTCTCGACCGGGTGTTCGCGCGGTGCCGCTCGCGGTCCGTCGACGTCGTGCGCGTGCGCAGTGACGCGCGAACCGCCGCGACAGATCGCGTCGCGACCGAAGAGCCGCTCGAGATTCGACTGCACGGCCGGCCGTTCGCCGTCATCATGCGCACGCCCGGGGCGGATCGCGAGCTCGCCGCCGGATTCCTGTTCGCGGAACGCGTGCTGAAGAGCGCCGACGATCTCGGTGCGATCGAGCACTGCACGGACCCCGATCCACGAGAGCCACCGCGACGTTCGCCGAGCTCGCCAAACCGAGAAACCGTTTCCGCGGACTCCGCGGTTGCTTCTTCCAACATTGTCAACGTGACGCTCGCGCGCGAATCGGCCGACATCGTCGAGCGTTTGCTCGCGGACCGCCGGCGGGTGATGGGGAACAGTTCCTGCGGACTCTGCGGCCGCGTCACGATTGACTCGCTCAAGACGGCCGTCGATCCGGTCCGCGCCGCGTGGGCCGTGCGCGCCGCCGTCCTCGCGACACTGCCGGATCGTCTGCGCGCCCGCCAGACCGTGTTCGACGAAACGGGCGGCTTGCATGCGGCAGGACTGTTCACGCCGGACGGCGAGCTCGTCGACATCGCGGAGGACGTCGGCCGTCACAACGCGGTAGACAAGATCGTCGGCCGCATGCTGATGCGCGACGCGCTGCCGCTGTCGAACCATCTGCTGTGCGTCAGCGGCCGCACGTCGTACGAGATCGTCCAGAAAGCCGTGCTCGCGGGAATCCCCATCGTCTGTGCCGTGTCCGCGCCGTCGACTCTCGCGATCGATCTCGCACGCGAGTTCGGCGTGACGCTCGTCGGCTTCGTGCGCGGCGACAGCTTCAACGTCTACGGACACGAGTGGAGAGTAGAGATGTGAATTGGGTGACTGGGTATATGACGTTCTTCGGCCTCGGCCACCAGAAGCCTCACCACTATCGCGAGATGCTGCGCGTCGCCTGGGACAACCGCGACGAGCTGCCCTACGCGTGGCGAATTCTGCGCGACGGCGTCTGCGACGGCTGCGCGCTCGGCACCTCCGGCCTGCACGACTGGACGCTCGGCGGCACGCACCTCTGCATGGTCCGGCTCGAGCTGATGCGACTCAACACCGCCCCCGCGCTCGACGTGAGACAGCTCACCGACGTCTCTTCGCTGGCCTCGCTCTCGTCTTCGGATGTGCGCGCGCTGGGACGGCTGCCGGAACCGATGATTCGCCGCCAGGGCGAGCGCGGCTTTCTCGTCGCGACGTGGGACGAAGCGATCGATCGCATCGCCAAAGCGCTTCGCGCCGCGGACCCCGCGCGTGTGGCGTTCTACTTGACGTCGCGCGGGATTACGAACGAGGTCTACTACGCGGCGCAGAAGGCCGCGCGGTTCCTCGGCACCAATCACATCGACAACTCCGCGCGCCTGTGCCACGCGGCGTCCACCGCCGCGATGAAGGCGACACTCGGCTACGGCGCGTCCACGTGCAGTTACGTCGACTGGCTCGGCGCCGACCTCATCGTCTTCTTTGGGTCGAACGTCGCCAACAATCAACCCGTCACGACCAAGTATCTGCATTACGCGAAAAAAAACGGCGCGCAGATCGCCGTCGTCAACACGTACCGCGAGCCCGGTCTGGAGCGCTACTGGGTGCCGTCCATCGCCTCGAGCGCGATGTTCGGTACCGAGTTGGCCGACCACTGGTTCCACGTGAACACCGGCGGCGACCTCGCGTTCCTGGTCGGCGTGCTCCGCGCGCTGATCGAATCCCGGAGCACAGACGAGGCGTTCGTGCGCGAACGCACCGTCGGCTTCGACCAAGCGCGCGATCGCGCGCTGGCATCGGACTGGACCACGCTCGAACGCGAGAGCGGCGCCTCGCGCGAGCGCATGCAGTCGTTCGCGCGTCTGCTCGTTGATCGTCCGAATGCGATCTTCGTGTGGTCGATGGGGCTCACGCAGCACGCGCACGGCGTGGACACGATCAAGGCGCTCGTGAACGTGGGCCTCGCGCGCGGATTGCCGGGCCGGCCGAACCGCGGACTCGTGCCGATTCGCGGGCATTCGGGCGTGCAAGGCGGCGCCGAGGTCGGGTGCGTGCCGAAGATCGACGCGGCCGCGGCGTCCCGGTACGCAGACGAGTGGGGCTTTCCCGTACCGTCCGCACCGGGCTGGACCACCGCCGAAATGATTGAGCGATCGGCGGACGGCGAGGTCGACGTGTTCTGGACCGTCGGCGGCAACTTCCTCGAAACGCTGCCTGATGCCAATCGATGTCGTCGCGCGCTCGCGCGTCCAACACTCCGCATCCACCAGGACATCGTTTTGTCTTCGTCGATGCTGGTCGAGAGCGACGGCGACGTCGTGATTCTTCCCGCGACGACGCGCTATGAGTCGGCGGGCGGGGGGACGGAGACGTCGACGGAGCGGCGCATCATTTTTTCACCGGAGATTCCCGGGCGGCGGATTGGGTCGGCGCGGCCGGAGTGGCAGGTGTTTGGCGAAGTGATGGCCCGCGTGCACCCGAATCGCGCTGGCCAGATCCGGTTCGAGAGCGCTGAGGCCATTCGCCGGGAGATCGCTCGCGCCGTACCCTTATATAAAGGTGTCGAGACCCTCAAGGCGAAGGGTGATCAGGTGCAGTGGGGTGGCCGGACGCTGTACGCCGACGGCCGCTTCGCAACCCCTGACGGCAAGGCCCACTTCGCGGCGGTTTCAGACAGCTCTGCGCTCTCCGCGGGCTCTGCGTTCAACGTCTTCCGTCTGTCGACTCGCCGAGGAAAGCAATTCAACTCGATGGTGCAGCGCGACGTGGATCCCTTGACCGGCGCGCGACGAGACGACGTGCTCATCAGCGACGAGGATCTGCGGCGGTTGGAGTTGGACGAGGGCGCCGCGGTCGAACTGCGATCGACGAGCGGATCGTTCCGCGGGCGGCTGAAATCCGCGGCCATCACCCCCGGCAACCTCGAAGTCCACTGGCCGGAAGGGAACGCTCTGTTGTCGGCGTCGGCGATCGACCCGGACTCCCTGGAGCCCGACTACAATGCCATCGTCACCTTGCAACTGGTGACCGGTAGGGACAGGTAGGTGACAGGTATCGCGATCCGCCTCCGACCGGCGCTCGAGGCGTCGCACGCGCCAACGATTTCGCTCGCGCGCGGGGAGTCGAAGACCGTCGGCCGGTCTGCCCAGGCCGACATCATGATAGACGAGCCGAGCCTCTCGCGGCTGCACGCGCGCGTGACGATGACGGCGGCCGGGACCGTGCGAGCCGAGGATCTCGGCAGCACGAACGGCATGTTCGTGAACGGCGCGCTGCAGCCTGCGGCGACGCTGGCCGTGGGCGACCGCGTGCGGTTCGG
>JACPZV010000265.1 GCA_016195295.1 Acidobacteriota bacterium | reverse complement strand
GTCCTGCACGACGGTCCGCCGTATGCCAATGGCGACATCCACATTGGACATGCGCTGAACAAGATTCTGAAGGAGCTCGTCGTCAAATCGCGATCGATGGCGGGATTCGACGCGCCCTACGTCGTGGGATACGACTGTCACGGCCTGCCCATCGAGCTGCGAGTGGATCGCGAACTCGGCGCGAAGAAACGCGACATGTCGGTCGCGGATTTCTGCCGCGCGTGCCGCGCGTACGCCGAGCGGTACATCGGCACGATGACCGAGCAGTTTCAGCGCCTCGGCATCCTCGGCACCTGGGACGCGCCGTACTTGACGATGAACTTCAAGTACCAGGCGGCCATCGCGCGCGCGTTCGGCCGGTTCGTCGCGCAGGACCTCGTCTACAAAGGCAAGAAGCCGGTCCACTGGTGCATCCACTGCCGCACGGCGCTCGCCGAGGCGGAAGTCGACTACGAGGATCACGCCTCGCCGTCGATCTACGTCGAGTTTCCGCTGCTGGCGGAAAGTGCCGGCGAACTCTCGTCGCGTGTGCCCGCGCTAGCGGGCAGGAACGTTTCGGTGCTGATCTGGACGACGACGCCCTGGACGATTCCGTCGAATCTGGCGATCGCCTTTCATCCGGACTTCGATTACGCCGCCTACATGGTCGGCGAAGCCGACAGTAAAGCCGAAGTCGACAGCAAGACCGGTCGCGCCGTGATCGTCGCCGAGGCGCTCGCGCCGAAAGTCGCCGCCGTCGTCGGACGGACGTTCGGTCCGCCGATCGCGCGCATGAAAGGCGCCGAGCTTGAGCACATCCGGTTTCAGCATCCGCTGTACGCGCGGCCGTCGGTCGCCGTGCTGGGCGAGTACGTGACGCTCGACGCGGGCACCGGCGCCGTGCATACGGCGCCGGGACACGGCGCGGACGACTTCAACACCGGCATGAAGTACGGCCTCGAGATCTACGCGCCGGTCGGCCCGGGCGGTCACTTTCTGGATACCGTGGAGTTGTTCGGCGGCCAGCGCGTGTTCGACGCGAACCCGAAGATCGAAGCGGCGCTGAAAGCGCGCGGCCGCTTGTGGCACCGCGAAGTGTTCTCGCATCAGTACCCCCACTGCTGGCGATGCCACAATCCCGTGATCTTCCTCGCGACGTCGCAATGGTTCATTCGGCTCGATGGCGAGGCGCGAGCCGGAGGGCAAAGCGTCGGCGCCAATGAGCAAAGAACCCTACGCGAGAAGGCGCTCGATGCGATCGACAACCAAGTCCGGTGGATCCCTTCCTGGGGCCACGATCGCATGCGCAACATGGTCGCGAACCGGCCGGACTGGTGCATCTCGCGCCAGCGTGTGTGGGGCGTGCCGATTCCGGCCGTCGACTGCACGAAGTGTGGTCGCGCCCACACGACCGTGGAACTCGTCGAGAAAACCGCGCGTGTATTCGAGCGATACGGCGCCGACGCCTGGTACGAGCGGCCCACCGAAGAGTTCATCCCCGAGGGGTTCGCGTGCCCTGAATGCGGCGGTACAACGTTCGAGCGCGAAATGAACATCCTCGACGTCTGGTTCGACTCCGGGTCGAGCCACGAGGCGGTGCTCTCGGCGTGGCCCGAGCTGACGTGGCCGGCGGACATGTATCTCGAGGGCAGCGATCAGCATCGCGGCTGGTTCCAGAGCTCGCTGCTCGTCGGGCTCGGCACGCGCGGGCGCCCGCCGTTCCGCCAGGTCGTGACCAACGGCTTCCTGATCGACGTCGACGGCAAGAAGATGTCGAAGTCGGTGGGCAACACGATCCTGCCGCAGGACGTGATCAAGGAGAGCGGCGCGGACATCATTCGTCTGTGGGTCGCGATGAGCGACTACCGCGAAGAGATCCGCGTCAGCAAAGAGATTCTCGCGCGCGTCGTCGAGGCGTACCGCAAGCTCCGCAACACGATGCGGTATCTGCTGGCGAACCTCTACGACTTCGATCCAGCCACCGACGTTGTCGCGCAGGGGCGACTGGAGGAAGTCGACCGCTACATCCTGGCCCGGTACGGCGAGGTGGCCCGGCGCATCCTCGACGCGTACGAGGAATACGAGTACGGCACGATCGCGCAGGCGCTGAACCAGTTCGCGACCGTGGATCTCAGCGCGTTTTACAACGACATCTCGAAGGATCGGCTGTATACCTTCGCGGCGCGATCGCGGGAACGAAAGTCCGCGCAGACGGCGATGTACGTGATGGCCGACGGGTTGACGCGTCTGATGGCGCCGATCCTGTCGTTCACGGCCGACGAGCTGTGGCGCTTTCTGCCCGGAAAGCGGGACGAGTCGGTCCACATGACCGTGTTTCCGACCGCCGCCGAATTGACGCCGCTGGCCGACGCCGATCTGGTGGCGCGATGGGAGCATCTGCTCAAGATCCGCGACGCCGTGCTCGCGAAGATCGAGCCGCTGCGCAAGGACAAGCGGATCGGCAGCTCGCTCCAGGCGAAGGTCGCGCTGTCGGGCACGGCAGCGGCGCTCGCGCCGCTGCGGTCCTACGAGCAAATGCTGCCCATGCTCTTCATCGTGTCCGAGGTCGAGCTCAAACCCGTCTCGGGCGGCGCGGACGCGGATCTGCGGATCGCGATCGAGCGGGCCGCGGGCGTCAAGTGCGAGCGCTGCTGGCGCTACGTGCCGGCCGTGTCGAGCGAGCCGGCGTGGGCCGGGATCTGCGGACGGTGTCAGGAAGCGCTGGCGGAACCGGTCAATGGATGAAGCCCTGAACGACGCGGCGGCGCCCGACGGACTCGTCACGGCGATCCGGCCGCGACGCCTCGAAGTGTGGCTGCCGATCCTGATCGTCGCGTTCGATCAGATCTCGAAAGCCCTCGTCCGCGCCACGCTGTCGATCCACGAGAGCGTGACAATCGTCCCGGGTTTTGTGGACTTCACGCACGTGCGCAACAGCGGCGCGGCGTTCGGCATCCTCAA
This sequence comes from Acidobacteriota bacterium, assembly GCA_016195295.1. Taxonomy (GTDB): domain Bacteria; phylum Acidobacteriota; class Vicinamibacteria; order Vicinamibacterales; family CAVVIG01; genus SRVP-36. The sequence goes on along the minus strand of JACPZV010000265.1, from coordinate 17,521 downwards.
TTACGCGGACTTCCCGTTCAAGACCGTGATCATCGCGGTCGTGGCGACGGCGGCGCTCATCGGCGTGGGCGTGTACGCGGCCAGCCTCGCGCACCATCAGCTCGTCGCGCGCATCGGGCTTTCGCTCATCATCGGCGGCGCGGCCGGCAATCTGCTGGACCGGTTGATCGCCGGATCGGTCGTCGATTTCGTCGACGTCTACTGGCGGTCGTACCATTTCTGGGCGTTCAACGTCGCCGACTCCGCGATTTCCATCGGCGTCGCGATCATGATTCTCGACATGCTCGGCGTCGACAAGCGCGGCGCCGTCGGCGTCGGCAAAACGTAGCGCGCAAGGCGCGAGCTCAGGCGAGCGAAACCATGTATCCACGACTGTTCGAATTCGGCGCGATCACGGTCTACACGTACGGCGTCCTGCTCGCGGCCGCCTACCTGCTCGGGCTGAAGCTCGCCACCACGCGGGCCAAGGCGCGTGGCCTCGACGCGAATCGCGTCCTCGATCTCGGCATCTACATCATCATCAGCGCGCTCGTCGGCGCGAAGCTGCTGCTGCTCGTCGTCGATTTCAAGTCGTTCGCGGCGAACCCGCGCGAATTGCTGACGCTGGTTCGCGTCGGCGGTGTGTTCTACGGCGGGCTCATTCTCGCCGTGGTCGTCGCGCTCCTCTATATCCGCCGGGCGGGCCTGCCGCTCTGGACGACGTGCGACGTGTTTGCGCCGGGGATTGCGCTCGGCCACGTCGTCGGCCGGTTCGGCTGTTTCTTCGCCGGCTGCTGCTACGGCAAGCCGACGACGAAGCCGTGGGGCATCACGTTCACTGATCCGTTTGCAGCCAGTAACGTCGGCACACCCCTCGGCGTGCCGCTACATCCCACGCAGCTCTACGAAGCCGGCGCCGAGTTTCTGATCCTCCTGGTCCTGCTGTGGACCGAACGCAAGGGCCGGTCGTTCGCGGGACGGACGTTCTGGCTTTACATGCTGCTCTACGCGGTCTCGCGGTTCGTCATCGAGTTTTATCGCGGCGACGATCGGGGGATGGTCGGCATGTTGTCGACATCGCAGTTCATTTCGATTCTGCTCGCGCCGCTGGCGATTGTGATGCTCGTGTATCTCGCACGCGTCGTCGCGCCCGAACCGACGCGGGCGCGGAAGGCAGCGTGAGGAGCGCACTGAGCTCGCGGGAGGTCGCAGAGTGAATCAGCCACGGAGACACGGAAACACCGAGCAGGATTGCTCCGAGTCTCCGAGTCTCGGTGGCTGGTCCATTCGGTGATCTCGCCAACCTCTGTGTCCTCCACCACCCGGACGATTACGGTTCCAGCCGAGAGCGAAGGCACGCGCCTCGATCAATTCCTCGCTTCGGTGCTCCCGCGATCGCGATCGCAGATCCAGCGGCTGATCAAGAACGGCCTCGTCACGGTCGCGGGTCGACCGGCGAAAGCGAATCAGCCCGTCAAATCGGGCCAGAAAATTTCGGTCGACGTCCCGGCGCCGGTCGCGGCGGCGCCAGGACCTGAAGCGCTGCCGCTCCCGATCCTCTACCAGGACCGCGACGTGATCGTCGTCGACAAGCCAGCCGGGATGGTGGTCCATCCTGCGGCGGGTCACGCGACCGGGACACTGGTCAACGCGCTCCTCCATTACGTCGACGATCTCAGCGGCATCGGCGGCGAGAAGCGTCCAGGCATCGTGCACCGGCTGGATCGCGGCACGTCGGGGCTGATGGTCGTCGCCAAGCACGATGCCGCGCACGAAGCGCTCGCGCGGCAGTTTCACGACCGCGAAGTGGACAAGGAGTACATCGCGCTCGTGTGGGGCGAAGTGATGGCGGGCCGGCGGATCGACGCGCCGATCGGCCGCGATCCCGGCAATCGAAAGAAGATGTCCGCGCGCGCGCGCCGGAGCCGGGAGGCCGTGACGCGCGTCACGCGCGCCGAACACTTCGGGCGGACGCTGACGCTCGTCCACGTCGCGATTCACACCGGGCGCACGCATCAAATCCGCGTGCACCTGAGCGCCATCGGCCATCCGATCGTCGGCGATCCACTTTACGGCGGCGTGCACCGGCGGGTGCCCGGTGACCTGCGCGCGGTCACGCATCTCGATCGGCCGTTTCTCCACGCCGCGCGCCTGGCGTTCACGCATCCGGTCGACAGCCGGCGGATGGAATTCGAGAGCCCGTTGCCGGACGACTTGCAGCGCGTGCTCGACGAAGTGCGCGACCGCGCTGAGACGTAGCGCGACCACTTCGGCGAGCTCAGGGCCGTCCCGCGTGTGGTCGAGGGGTGAGCGCGTCGAAGGGCAGCCGAGCGAGGAATCATGAAGACCGTCTATGAGGGACGCGTGTTTTCGGTGGAAACCGGCGAGCACCGATTCCCGAACGGGCGCACGCACCGAGTCGAGATCGTACGGCACGCGCCTTCAGTGGTTCTGATTCCGTTCGAGGCCGACGGCCGCGTCGTCATCATCAGTCAGTACCGCGCGCCGCTCGACCGGACGACGTGGGAGTTTCCGGCGGGCCGCGTCAACTCCGGCGAATCGGCCGAGGACGCCGCGCGCCGGGAGTGTGAGGAGGAAATCGGCCGCGTGCCCCATCGGCTCGAGCGAATCCGTGGTCTTTATCCGGCGCCCGGCTTCTGCGACGAGGAGCTCATCTTCTTTCGCATTTCGGATCTGCGCCCGCCGTCGTCCGGTTCTCTGCACCGTCCGGATGAAGACGAGGACATCGAGGCGCGCGTGGTCACGGTGGCCGACGCACGCGCGATGGTCGAGCGCGGCGAGATCGTCGATCTGAAAACCGCCTACGCGCTGATGCTCATCTAGCGAGGGCTTCCTGGATCGTGGCGACGTGAATCGCCACGGTGTCCTCGACCCGCTGCGCGTACCCGCCGGCGAGGAGGACGACCAACGGTACGCCAGCGTTGCGAACGGCGTCGATCACCATTCGATCGCGCTGCCGCAGGCCATCCTTCGTCAATCGGAGACCGCCGAGCTGATCGTCTTCGTACGGATCCGCGCCGGCCAGGTAGAAGACGCACTGCGGCCCGCTGCCCATCACCTGGGGCAGCGCGCGTTCGAGCTCGCGAAGGTAGCTCGCGTCATGGGTGCCGTCCGGCAGGCCGATATCCAGCGAACCGCGCGGTTTCCACATCGGGTAGTTGTGTTGCTGGTGCATCGAGAACGTGAAGACACGCGGATCCGATTCGAAGATGAAGGCCGTGCCGTTGCCGTGGTGTACGTCGAGGTCCACGACGGCCGCGCGCTCGAGACCGCGCGATTGAAGAACACGCACGGAGACCGCGACGTCGTTGAACGGACAAAAGCCTTCCCCGTGATTCGGAAACGCGTGATGCAGTCCGCCGCCGATGTGACAGGCAACCGGACTTCTCCCTTCAGACTTCAGACTTCTCCCTTCCAGGCCGCCGGCAATCAACGCGGCCTGGATCGTCCCCTCGACCATCTCCGCCGACCACGGGAGTTCCAGTTGCACGACCTCCTCGGGCGACATCGTCCCGTTGCGCATTCTGGTCAAGTAATCAGCGGTATGGACCAACGCGAGCTCGTCCCAGCTCGCCTCGCGCGGCTCGACGAATTCAAAGGAGACGGGTCCCGCTCGATGTGGCTGGCGAGACTGGTCCCCGACCAGTCGGGCGAACACGAGATCGTACTTGCGGGTGGGAAAGACGTGCAGCCCGATATCGATGTGATATCGGGCCGAGTAGACGACTTTCAAAGGAAGAAGGCTGAAGGTAAAAGGAAAAGCCGGTGATCATGCCGGCGAGGTCGGTGAGTACGGCCTGCCGCTTTTCACTTCGCTTCGGCCTTCTTCCTTCTTCTTTTTGCCGTCCTGAGGACGCATGTCCGAGGAAACCGGTTGCAGCGCGAGGGCAAGCACTTCGTCGATGGTCGAGACCAGGTGAACGATCAGGTCCTTTCGCAGTTCGGGCGTCAGATCTTCGTTCACGTTCTTCGCATTCTGCTTCGGCAGGATCACTTCGTGAATCCCCAGGCGGCGCGCGGCCAGCACTTTCTCCTTCACGCCGCCGATGGGCAGCACGCGGCCCGAGAGCGTGATCTCGCCGGTCATCGCGATGTCGCCGCGCACGGGGCGCCCGGTCAGCTGTGAGGCCATCGCCGTCGCCATCGTCACGCCCGCGGATGGACCGTCTTTCGGAATCGCTCCCGACGGCACGTGGATGTGGATTTCCGCGTTTTTGAAGAAGTCGGGATCGATGTTGTATTCCTTCGCGTGCGTGCGCAGCCACGAGAGCGCGGCCCGCGCCGACTCTTTCATCACGTCGCCGAGCTGTCCGGTGAGCGTGAGCGAGCCGCTGCCGGCCATGCGCGACGCCTCGACGAACAGCACTTCGCCGCCCACCGCGGTCCACGCCAGTCCGATGGCGACGCCTGGATATTTGGTGCGCTCCTCCATTTCCTCGTCGAGGAATCTCGGGGCGCCGAGCATTTCCACGACGACGTCGGGCGTGATCTCGAGCGGCGATTCGTTGCCCTCGGCGCGCCGGCGGGCCACCTTGCGGCACAGCGAGCCGATCTCGCGCTCCAGATTACGGACGCCCGCCTCGCGCGTGTACCCGCGAATCACCCGGCTCAACGCGTCCGGCGTGAACTGGATGTACTCGGCCGTCAGCCCGTGGTTCTTGACCTGTTTGTCCACAAGATGGCCGGTCGCGATCTTGAGTTTCTCTTCCTCGGTGTAGCCGGCGATCTCGAGCACTTCCATCCGGTCCTTGAGCGGAGGCGGCACCGGATCGAGGATGTTGGCCGTCGTGATGAAGAGCACCTCTGACAGATCGAACGGGACGTCCAGATAGTGATCGCGGAAGGTGTTGTTCTGCTCCGGGTCGAGAACTTCGAGCAGCGCCGACGATGGATCGCCGCGGAAGTCCGAGCCGAGCTTGTCGATCTCGTCGAGGATGAACACGGGGTTCTTCGACTCGGCGCGGCGCAGCCCTTGGATGATCTGGCCCGGCAGCGCGCCGATGTACGTTCGACGATGACCGCGGATCTCGGCTTCGTCCCTCATGCCACCGAGCGATACGCGGACGAATTTGCGGCCGAGCGAGTGCGCGATCGATTTTGCGAGCGACGTCTTGCCCACGCCCGGCGGGCCGACGAAACAGAGGATCGGGCCCTTGACGCTGGGATTCAGCTTGCGCACGGCCAAGTATTCGAGGATGCGGTCTTTCGCCTTCTCGAGCCCGGAGTGATCGGCGTCCAACACCTTCTTGGTCAGCGGCAGGTCGATCACCTCGTCGGTCCGCTTGTTCCAGGGCAGCGCCACCAGCCAGTCGAGGTACGTCCGCGACACGGTGTACTCGGCCGCGGCGGCCGGCATCTTCGACAACCGGTCCAGTTCGCGCAACGCTTCCTTTTTCACCGCATCGGGCATCCCCGCCGCTTCGATCTTCTCGGCGAGTTCCTCGATCTCCTTGGTTTGGTCGTCGTTCTCGCCGAGCTCTTTCTGGATCGCTTTCATCTGCTCGCGCAAAAAGTACTCGCGCTGGTTTTTCCCGACTTCGGACTGAACCTGCGACTGAATCTTCGACCCCAACTCGAGGACCTCGAGCTCTTTGATCAGGATCCGATTCAAGTTATCCATCCGCGCGCGGACGTCGAGCGTTTCGAGCATCTCCTGTTTGACTTCCGTGCTGATCGTGGACAGCGACGAGGCGATGAAGTCGGCGAGCCGGCCCGGCTCGGCGATGTTCACAGCGAGGGTCTGCAGATCGTCGGACAAGAGCGGCGATAACGACACGACCTGCTGGAAGTTCGTCTTGATGTTGCGGGCGAGCGCGTCGATCTCCAGCTGATCCGCGTCGTTCACGTCTTCGACGGCCGCGCTCACGCGGGCGCGCAGGTACGGCTGCGACGAGACGACCTGTTCGAGCTTCAGCCGCGCCCAGCCCTGCACGATCAGGCGAACGCTCCCGTCCGGCAACTTGAACATCTTATGGATGTGCGTCGCCGTGCCGACGGGACACAGGTCGGCCTGCCCGGGCTCGTCGATCGCCGCGTCCCGCTGTGTGAAGACCGCGATCAGTTTGCCGTTCGCGATCGCATCGTCGATCAGACGGACCGAGCTCGTGCGGGCCACTGCCAGCGGCATGAACGAATTCGGAAAGAGGACCGTGTCCCGAAGCGGCAGGATCGGCAGTTCCGACGGAATCGCCAGCGGCCGATCGCCGATCGAGAGGTCCTCGGCCCTGAGGTTCTCGAGTTGATCGCTCATCGCGACCTCTTTCTATTGCGGAACGCGGAGTGCGGATTGCGGATTCCGCGGTCCGAAATCCGAATTCATCAAATGGGCTTGCCGGGGCGGAGGGGGTTGTGGGCTCCGCCGCCGGCGGAGCCCCGTGCTACGGAAGCTTGTGAGTCGCCGGACGTTACATGTCGAAGAAGAGTGACGCCGAACCGCGTCGAGCCGCGAGCTGTCGCTCGCGCCGCTCAGCGACCTCTTTGGCCTCCTCGCAATCCTTACAGCGGACCGCGAAGGGAAGCGCGCGGAGACGCTTTTCGCCGATTTCCGCGCCGCACTCGAAACAGTAACCGTAATCACCCTGTTCCAACCGCGTCAGCGCGTCGGTGATCTTGTTGAGCGTCTCGGACTTCATCTGGACGAGGGCGAACTCGAGGTCTTCTTGAATGTCCGCCTCGGCGCTCTCGACCGCGTCCAGCACTTCGTTGAGCTTGCCGCCCCACGAGCCCTCTTCGCGGACGCCGCGCATCTTACCCTGCACTTCAGCCTGAATCTCGCGACGCCGGTCGTCGAGCATCTGCTTGAGTTCGCTGTAGCGGGCTCGCGACATCCGCGTCCCCGCCTCCGCCCTTTGAATCGTCATGGTCGCCACTCCTTCCCGTCTCCCGCCGGCCAGTCGCCGGCCCGCCGCCACGCTAAGATTGCCACGTGCCATGCAAATGAATTGCCAATTCTACGCTGACCTCGTGTCATAACGCAAAAGCCGTAACGGTCTAGCACTTTCTGGCGCGGTCGCCCTCATTTCATGCCGCCCGAACGTGCCGATCTTTGTAGAGTCGAAGCGAACAAACTGACTCAACTTATTAATTCTAAATCTATTAGTCGTCAGTCTCATTCTGAGTCGACCACTTGTTCAAAAAGTGATGATCCCTTAGACGCCCAGTACGACGAAACGGTTCTGAGGACTCAAAAACTGATCTGTCCGATCAAGGTGACGACCTGAAGTGTAGCGGAATTGTCCCTAGGTGACGGGCTTGGTGCGGTTTTGTCCCACACACTTCCCCTTGGGGGAGGGGCTCGAACCTCAGTTAGAACATAATGCCGTGTGATTTGCTCCCTCTGCGGCGTTCGACGAGCGCGACGTGGTTGTCCGGCGGTCGGCCAACAAATCTGCGCGGTCTGCTGCGGGACCAAGCGACTGGTGCAAATCCAGTGTCCATCCGACTGCACGTGGTTGGCCAGTGCGCGCGAGCATCCGCCGGCGGTCCTCGTGCGTCAACAACAACGCGATCTGGGCTTGATCGTGCAATTCATGCGCGACTTCAACGAACGTCAGTCGCATCTGTTCTTCTTGATCAACACTTTCCTGTCGCGATACGAACCGCCCGAACTGCAGCCGCTGGTCGACGACGACGTGGGTGAGGCGACGGCGGCGCTGGCATCCAACTTTGAAACGTCCGCCCGGGGCGTGATCTACGAACATCGCCCGGCATCGCTGCCCGCCGAACGGTTGATGACCGCCCTGAAGCCGGTCTTGGTCGAAGCTGGTCAGGGCGGCGGCTCGGCCTTCGAGCGCGACGCCGCCGTCGTCTTGCGCCGCGTCGAGGACGCCGTCCGCGAGATTCGTGCGCTCGATCAGTCCAACCGACGTGCGTTCCTGGACCTCCTGAGCCGCGTGATCACGAACCCGAAGGATCGCGAGCCCGCGGCGGAACATAGCGAGTCGCGGATCATCATGCCCTGAGACGCAGCCGCGACACACGCGCGTCGTCACGCCGGCATCGCATCGGCGGACGCGGCGCCTTGCGTGGGTCCGTGGGCTCGGTTAGACTAGGTGTTTCTCCTCTGTGAGTTTTAGGTGTTCTAATGGCCAAGCGTTGCGAGATGTGCGGGAAAGAACCGGTCGTGGGACGACAGCACAGCCACGCGAACAACGTGAGCCCGCGTCGGTTTGAGCCGAACCTCCAGACGGTCCGAGCGATCATCAACGGCGGAATCAAACGCATTCGCGTGTGCACGCGCTGCATCCGCTCGGGACGCATCGTCAAAGCCGCGTAAGCCCCGTGAATCAATCGCTTTCCAGTCCGAACGCTCCGAAGGCGATCGGTCCGTACTCGCCCGCCGTGCGTGCGGGGCAGCTTTTGTTCGTTTCAGGGCAGGTGCCGATCGATCCCGCCACCGGTCAGATGATAGAAGGCGACATCCGCGCGCAGACCCGCCGCGTGCTCGACAGTATTGGCGCGCTGCTAAAAGCGGCCAACCTTTCTTTCGCGAACGTTGTTCGCACGACGGTCTTTCTGGCGGACATGAACGACTTCGGCGCAGTGAACGACGTTTACGGAACGTACTTCCAGGAGCCTTATCCAGCGCGGGCCACGGTGCAGGTGGCGCGGCTGCCGAAGGACGCCCGGGTCGAGATCGACGTCATCGCCAGCTACGTGTAGAGAGACGCAACCAGGCTCACCGAAACTGCTCGGGCGGTCCAGCCTATCCCGTGCGCCCCGCCCTCTCGACTCCAAGCACGCCATCGACACCTCGCAAAGACTTGATGACCTTCTCGAGGTGTTTCAGGTCGCTGATCTCAACGGTGACATCGATGCGGGCGTGCTGCACGTCATCGGTCCGGGCTTCGAGATTCTTGATGTTCGTGTTGATGTCGGCGATCTTCGCGCTGACGGCGGCGAGCAGCCCCTTGCGATCTTCGACCTCCATCGTCAGTTTCACGGTGTAGCGCGCGGCAGCATCGGTACCCGTGAACTTGTCCCATTCGACGTCAATCCGGCGCTCCGGGTCGTACAACAGGTTGACGACGTTCGGACACGTGGCCGAGTGCACCGAAACGCCCTTCCCACGCGTGATGTAGCCGACGATCTTTTCACCGCGAATCGGGTTGCAGCATCGGGCGCGGAACACCATCAAGTCGTCGAAGCCGCGCACCTTGATCTTCTCTTCGCCGGATCCGAGCACGCGTCTGACGACGGACGCCACGGGCCCTTCAGGCGGCTTCTCGCGCAGCTTGTCGGCAGGCACCAGCTTCGCCAGAATCTGTTTCGCGGAAGCCTTGCCGTATCCAATCAGCGCGAAGACGTCGTCCGGCTTTTGCGCCCCGACCTCGCTCAGCACTTTGGTCCAGGCTTCGCTTTCGGCGAGCGTCTTGGGATTCAGGTCGTAGTGGCGCGCGTCCTTTTCAAAGAGCCGCCGACCGAGTTCAATCGCCCCTGCTTTTTCCTCGAGGCGAATCAGGTGCTTGATCTTGTAACGCGCGTGCGACGTGACGACGAAGTTGAGCCAGTCGCGGCTCGGCTTGTGGCCGCTCTGCGTCACGATCTGGACGATATCGCCGTTCTTGAGATGGGTTCTGAGCGGCACCATTTTGCCGTTCACGCGAGCGCCCACGCATTGATGCCCGACGTCGGTATGGATGGAATACGCGAAGTCGATCGGCGTCGCGCCGCGCGGAAACGCCTTGACGAGCCCTTTCGGCGTGAACGTGTAGACCTCTTCGGGGTACAGCTCGACTTTGAGATTCTGGATGAACTCCTGCGGGTCGCGGACTTCCTGCTGGTACTCCAGCAGCTGTCGCATCCATTGAAAGTACCGCTCGTCGCGCTGATCCCCGATCCGGCCTTCCTTGTACTTCCAGTGGGCGGCGATGCCCTCTTCCGCCATGCGGTGCATTTCGATCGTGCGAATCTGCACCTCGAACGGCATCCCGTGCTCGCTGATCACCGACGTGTGCAGCGACTGGTAGCCGTTGGGCCGCGGCATCGCGATGAAATCCTTGATGCGGCCCGGCACGGGCGACCACGTCTGGTGGATGATGCCGAGCGCGGCGTAGCAGTCCTTGACGCTTTCGGTGACGACACGCATCGCGATGAAGTCGTACACCTGCTCGAGCTCGATCTTCTGGCGCTTCAGTTTCTGGCTGATGCTCCACAAACGCTTGATGCGGCCGTCGATTTCGGTCACCGGCACCTGCGCCTCGGACAGCTTGGCGGTCAGCGTTTTTCTCAGCTCCTCGATGAGGCCTTCGGTGGCGCGCCGCTTCGCGTCCACCTTGACGCGAAGGGCTTCGTAGGACTGCGGCTCGATGTAGCGGAACGCCAGCTCCTCGAGTTCGTTTTTCACCTTGCCCATGCCGAGGCGGTTGGCGATCGGCGCGTAGATGTCGCGCGTCTCCTGCGCGATCGTGACCCGCCGATCCTCGGGGAGGTGGTTCAGCGTCCGCATGTTGTGCAGCCGGTCGGCGAGCTTCACCAGGATGACGCGGATGTCGTCCACCATCGCAAGCAGCATCTTGCGGAAGTTTTCCGCCTGCCGCTCTTCGCTCGAGGAAAACGGAATCGTGCTGAGTTTGGTGACGCCCTCGACGACGTGCGCGACTTCCGGCCCGAACACTTCCCGGATCCGTTCGATCGTCGTCAGCGTGTCTTCGACCACGTCGTGCAGCAGGCCGGCCGCGACGGCCACGACGTCTAACTTCATGTCCGCCAGGAAGTCGGCGACGGCCAAGGGGTGGATCAGGTAAGGTTCGCCCGAGTGACGCACTTGTCCCTTGTGCTCCAACGCGGAAAATACGTAGGCGCGCCGGAGCAATTCGACGTCGGCGTCCGGGCTGTAGGCGCGGACTTTTTCGAGCAGATCCTCGAAGCGAATCATGGAACCTGGTGTCTAACCACTTGCCGGGCGGACGCTTACTCCGCGATAGGGCGATGGGCTTACCCGGCAGGCGCCCATCATGGTCCAAGAATAGCCATTGAGGACCGTCACGCTCCTTGACATACGTTTTTTTGCTTCACTATACTGGCTCGGTTTCGGCCACGACAATTCTTTCCTGAAGGGGGCTCAATGCGATCTTTGTCCGGTGCATCGCTGGTGTTTGTCGCGATGCTCGCCCTGGGGTCATTCACGGCGTCTGTAGGCTGCGCCAAGATCGGCGAAATCAGAGCCAAAAGGTTGTTCCAAGAGGCCAATCAGGCGTATCAGCAGCAAGATTACAAGAAATCGGCCAGCCTCTACGAAGACACCTTGGCGGCCAACCCCGAGCTGATCCAGGCCTACTTCTTCTTGGGCAACAGTTACGACAACCTGTTCAAACCGAGCAAGAAGGGCGAAGCCGAGAACGATCAGCTCATGCAGAAGGCGATCGACAACTACCAGAAAGCGGCCGAGAAACTGTCGGCGTCGCCCAAGCCGGAGGACAAGAAGTTGAGCAAGCTCTCCCTGGAGTATCTCGTGGCGTCGTACGGCGCGGACAAGTTGAACGATCCGGCCAAAGCCGAACCCGTCGTGCAGAAGATGATCCAGCTCGAGCCGGGCGAGCCCTCCAACTACTTCGCCCTCGCAAACATCTACGAGCAGGCGGGCGTGTACGACGAGACCGAGAGGATGCTGCTCGCCGCGAAGGCCGCGAAGCCGAGCGACCCGGCAGTCTACATGCAGCTCGCGGGCTACTACAACCGGCAGGGTCATTTCGACAAGACGATCGAGGCGCTCGAGGAGCGCGCCTCGAAAGAGCCGAACAACCCCGTCGCGTTCTATACGATCGCGACCTACTACTGGGACGAGGCCTACCGCGACTTCAAGCTGAAGGAAGCCGAGAAGAAAGCGTACGTCCAGAAAGGCGTCGAGGCCGTCGACCGGGCGCTGCAGATCAAAGCCGACTACATGGAAGCGCTCGTGTACAAGAACTTGTTGCTTCGCCTCGAAGCCAACATGGAGAAGGACGTCACCAAGCAGCAGGCGCTTCTCAAGCAGGCTGACCAGCTGCGGGACAAGGCGGAAGAACTTCGAAAGAAGAAGGCCGCGGGCATCACCAGCTAATCACATCTCGCTACAACGCATTGGATCCAAAGGCCGCCGGGGTAATTCCTGGCGGCCTTTTTGTCGTACTTCCGTCATGCAGTGGAGTTTAATATACTCCGTCTCACGAAACATCTTGGTCAGCGCGATTCCATCCGCTCGTCGAACCAAGAAACTGGGGAGAACACATGAGTCGCACGATTTTCAGAACCATCACTCTCTTGGTTTTCTGCGCTCTGCTGTGGCCGGTTGGCCGCGCGGACGCGCAAGGCGTCACCACGGCCGCCGTCACCGGCGTCGTGAAGGATGCGCAGGGTGCGGTCATCCCCGGCGCAAGCGTCACCGCCGTTCATGAGCCTTCGGGAACCAACTACGAGGCTGTCACCCAGGCGGATGGACGATTCTTCATTCCAGGGATGAGAGTCGGGGGTCCGTACACGGTGAGCGCGGCGCTGACCGGATTCCGCACCGAGGCGAAGAACAACATCACGCTGAGCCTCGGCGTTGCTCAGGATCTCGATTTCACGCTGACAGTGGCCGCCATTGCCGAGACGATCACCGTGACCGGGGCCAGCGATCCCGTATTCAGCTCGACGCGAACCGGCGCGGCAACTGCCGTAACGCGCGAGGAACTGGCGACGCTGCCGACGGTTTCGGGACGCATCAACGACATGACGCGCCTGTCGCCGGAATACAGCGGCTCCGGGGGCTTTGCGGGCGCGGACAACCGGATGAACAACATCACGGTCGACGGTTCGTACTTCAACAACTCGTTTGGCCTCGGAGCCCAGCCTGGCGACAGAACCAACGTGGCACCCATCTCGCTGGAAGCGATCGAGCAGGTGCAGGTCAGCGTCGCGCCATTTGACGTGCGCCAGGGCAACTTCGTCGGCGCGGGCGTCAACACGGTCACCAGGAGTGGGACCAACAGCTGGACGGCTTCGGTGTATCACCGGCTCCGCAACGAGTCGTTCGTCGGCAAGGAAGCACTCGGCCAGGTGTTCAATCCCGGCACGTTCGACACGACCAACACCGGCGAGTGGGCGGGCGGCCCCATCATGAAGAACAAGCTGTTCTTCTTCGAAAGCTTTGAAAGCCAGGAGGACACGAGGCCGCTCACGACGTTCACGTCGAATCCGGGAGGCGCGGCGGCGACCGGGAACACGACCCGCGTTCTCGCGTCCGACCTGACCACGCTCAGCGCGTTCCTGTCGTCGAAGTTCAGTTACGACACCGGCGCGTTCGACGGCATCAGCAAGACGACCCCCGGAAAACCGTTCCTCGTCAAGGGCGACTACAATCTCAACAGCTCGAACAAGGTGACCTTCCGGTACAACCAGCTGAACTCGAAAACGCCGGTGAACCTGTCCAGCTCGTCCTCGCTGGGCTTCGGCAGACAGACGTTCAGCAACAACTTCCTGAACTACCAGGCCTCGAACTACGCGATTCTCGAGAACATCCGCTCGGGCATCGGCGAATGGAACTCCGTTCTCGGCTCCAGCATGTCGAACAATCTCATCGTCGGCTACACGCACCAGGATGAGAGTCGCGACGCGCTGGACACGCTGTTCCCGTTCGTCGACGTTCTGGACGGCAGCGGTGTTGCCTACACCTCGTTCGGGTCCGAGCCGTTCACGCCCAACAACGAGCTGCGCTACAACACGTTCCAGGCGCAGGACAGCTTCACGAAGTTCGGCAAGACCCACTCGCTGACCTTCGGCGGCGCCGTCGAAAAGTACCACTCGGAAAACGTGTTCTTCCCCGGGAAGCAGAGCGCCTACGTCTACAACTCGCTGGCCGACTTCTACACCGATGCCAACGGGTATCTGGCGAACCCGAATCGGACGGTGTCCCCTGTCACGCTGAGGCGGTTCCAGGTGCGCTACATGAACATCCCCGGTCTGGACAAGCCCATCCAGCCGTTAGACGTCTGGTACACCAGCGCGTATGCGCAGGATGAATGGCGGCCGCGCACGAACATTACAGTTACGGCTGGCGTGCGGGTCGACGTGGCCTCCTGGGGGAACACCGCGTACGATAACCCGGCCGTCGACGCCCTGACGTTCCGCGATCAAGGCGGCAACGCGATCAAGTACAACAGCGGAGCGCTGCCGAAAGCGTCGCCGCTGTGGTCGCCACGCGTCGGTTTCAATTACGACCTGAACAGCGATCAGCAGACGCAGTTGCGCGGCGGGACGGGCGTGTTCACCGGCAAGCCGCTCTACGTCTGGATCTCGAACCAGATCGGCAATACAGGCATGCTGACCGGGTTCGTCCAGGCCGACAACACGGCCGCCTACCCGTTCAACCCCAACCCCGACAAGTACAAGCCGGCGACGATCACCGGCGCGCCTGCCTCGAGCGTCGACCTGGCGGTTACCGATCCGGACTTCAAGTTCCCGCAGACGTGGAGGAGCAACATCGCCGTCGACCGCAAGCTGCCGTGGGGTCTTGTCGGCACCGGCGAGTTCATCTACAACCGCGACGTGAACGGGATGATGTACATCAACGCGAACCTGCCCGCCGCGCAATCGGCGTTCGTCGGCGCGGACAACCGGCCGCGGTGGGTCGGTACCGCGTGCGCGTCGGCCGGGCAGGGCGGACCGTGCGTGAACCGAATCAACAACGCCGTCGGCAACCAGATCATCGAGAACATCGTGCTGACGAACGAGAGCGTCGGCCGCGCGTGGACCGTCGCGGCCAGCGTGTCGAAACCGATGACACATGGCTTCACGTTCAAGAGCGCGTACAGCTACAGCGAATCCAAGAACGTGAACGATCCGGGGTCCATCGCCGCGGGCTCCTGGACGAACAACGCTATCGTGACCGATCCGAACAATCCGCCCCTGTCGTTCTCGCAGTACTCGCCCGGACACCGTTTCTTCATCTCATCGTCGTACACGCACCAGTACTTCAACCTCGGCGCGACGACGATCGCCGCGTTCTTCGACGCGCACACCAACGGCAACAACAGCTACATCTTTTCGGGAGACATGAACGGGGACGCCGCGACGGGCAACGACTTGATCTACATCCCGCGCGACACCTCCGAGATGAACTTCCAGACGTTTACGACCAGCGGCAAGACATTCACCGCCGCAGATCAGGCGGCGGCGTTCGACGCGTACATCCAGCAGGACGCCTACCTGAGCGGCCACCGCGGCCAATACGCCGAGCGATACGCCGTGTTCTACCCCATCGTCAAGCGGTTGGACCTGAGCCTCATTCAGGACGTCTTTCACAGCATCGGCGGCAGGCGCCACTCGGGACAGATTCGGCTGGACATCACCAACTTCGGGAACCTGCTGAATCACGACTGGGGCGTCGGCCAGACGATGATCCAGAACCGGATTCTGTCGCCGCAGGGCGCCGATGCTCAGGGACGCGCGCTGTACCGGCTGGCAACGGTGAACACCGCGTCCGGCCCGGCGTTGGTCAGCAAGACGTTCCAGACAACAGCCGGCATCTCCGACGTCTACGTGATGATGCTGAGCTTCCGCTACACGTTCCAATAACAATCTGAAATCTGAAGTCTGAAATCTGAAATCCGAATGGCCGGGATGAGCGAATCATCCCGGCCTTTTTCTTGTGCCTACTACCCTTGATCTCCTCGGCCCGGCGGCGGTGGAGGTGGTGGTGGCGGCGGCGGGGGGCGGCGGAACGGGATCGCCATCGACGCGCCCGTCAACGCGACGTTGCGGCATCCGGCTGCGATGCGCGGTGCGGGTTCTCGCATCCAGCACGTAATTGACGCCGGCCCCCGGATCGACAATGGTGACGATCTGCGGCGCGTCGCTCCCAGGCGTCAGCGCGTCGAGACCGAGGACGGTCTGCTCGCGCCGGATACGACCATCGCTGTCGCGGTACACCTTCGTCGTCGTCGTTCGCGAGATGTGCGTGCCGTCGCCGAGCGTCTGCGTCAGCGTCGGCGCGTGCCGGCCCGTCGTCGCCGACCAGGACGTCGGCCAGCACGGTGGCGCTGGACACGCGCGCTCCGGTTTCCAATGACGACGCACTCTCGATGGCGCCCTGCACGACATCATCAGCACCGGCGCATCCGCACATCTGGAGCGCGTAGCGGTAGATCGCCGTGTGGTGCCTCGCGAACAGCGTGGCGAAAGCCTTCTCGTCGCCCCGCCGCGACCGGCGGAGCAGCCCGGCCTCGTCCATCGTCCGGGAGTTCACCTCAGTCAGGTATTGCGAAAAGCGGGCGGGAAAGTTCCAAAAAAAACGGCCGCCCCGGTAACCGAGGCGGCCGTCACTTCTCACTTCTGAGTTCTAACTTCTAACTTCCTAATTACTGCCCGACGATGCGCCGGCGGCTTGTCGCATGCCTTCCGTGACAATACCGACCTTCTCGACACCGGCGCCTCTCGCCGCGTCGATGACCTCGACGATGTCCTTGTACTGCAGCGTCCCGGCGCCCCAGATGAACATCGTTTTGTTTTCGCGCTGGTCGTAAATGTTCCGGAGCCGTTCCTCGAGCTGCCGGATCGTCACGTCCTGCTTGTTGACCGTGATCCGCTTGTCCGCCGAGTATTCCAGCAGAATCTGGCTGACGTCCGGCGTGACATCGGTTTTCTTCCTGGCTTCGGCCGGCAGGTTAACGTCGACGCCCTTCTGCGTGAGCGGCAGCGCCGCCATGAAGATGACGAGCAGCACGAGCAGCACGTCGATGAGCGGCGTCACGTTCATGTCCGAACTGGCGTGTGGAACCTCGGCCTTGAAGACCTGTTCGGCGCCGAAATGCTGGTGCGCGTGTGCCATTACTGCCCCCCCGTCGATCCGCCGGGTATCCTCTTGCGTTCCGTGATGAGCCCGATGTCCTCGATGCCCGCGTTCCGGAGCTGGTCCATGGCCGCCATGACGACGCCGTATTCAACGGCTTCATCGGCCTTGATGAGGACGGTCTTCTCCTTCTGCTTTTCAATGATCTCGGTGAGCTTCTTCGCCAGGTCGCGTTCCAGCACCGGCTTCGCGTTCAGGTACATCTGCTTGTCGCGGCCGATCGCAACGATCGTCTGCTCCTGCACCTCAGGTTTGTCGACCGTGTTGGAAGCACTGGGCAGCTTGACGGCGACCCCCTGCTGCAACATCGGGGCGATGAGCATCATGATGATGAGCAGCACCAGCATGACGTCGACGAGCGGTGTCACGTTGATATCCGACTTGACTCCGCCCCTGGCGCCGCCAAGATCCATTCCCATGGCTAGATCTCCAAATCCCTATGCAGTCTTCTTGATGAAGAAGTCGACGAGCTCCGACGAGGAGTTGTCCATCTCCACGTTGAAGTACTCGACCCGGCCGGTGAGGTAATTGTAGAACCACACCGCTGGAATCGCAACGACGAGGCCGAGCGCGGTCTCGACGAGCGCCTCCGAAATACCCACCGAGACGGCGCCGATGCCGGCCGACCCGCTGGCGCCGATGCCCTGGAACGCGTTGATGACGCCGACCACGGTGCCGAGCAGCCCGACGAACGGCGCCGTCGAGCCGATGGTC
>JACPZV010000264.1 GCA_016195295.1 Acidobacteriota bacterium | reverse complement strand
GATCACGCCTGGCTTTCCTCAACACGAAAGACACGGGAATCGAGCTTTGGGTCGCCGACAGCGCGACCGGCAGCGCGAAAGCGATCACGGGCAGCGAACGTCTCAATGCGGCCTGGGAAGACGCGCAGCGCGAGGATCCGGCGCTGCGTCACGATCCCTGCGACTGGCTGCGCGACAACGTGACGCTCATCTGCACGCTCGTTCCCGCGGGTCGCGGGCCCGTGCCGGCGGAGCCGACGGTGCCGTCCGGACCACACGTCGAGGAGAACTACGAGAAGCCCACGCCTGCCCCGACGTACGAAGACCTTCTGAAGACGGCTCATGACGATGCGCTGTTCGACTATTACTTCACGAGCCAGCTCACCGCGATCAACACCGCCACCGGCGCGAAGACGCCGATCGGCCGGGCGGCGATCTTCAACAACGTCACGCCGTCGCCGAGCGGGCAGTACGTGCTCGTCACGAAGCTCAAGAAGCCGTTCTCCCACACCGTGCCGATGAACGGCTTCCCGCAGGACGTCGAGATTTGGACTCGCGCCGGCGAGGCCGCGAAGAAGGTCGCGGACCGGCCGTCGCGCGAAGGCACGACGCTCACCGGCGTCGAGCCGGGCCCGCGCGGCTACCGCTGGCGCGCCGACCAGCCGGCGACGATCGTCTGGGTCGAAGCGCTGGACGGCGGCGATCTGAAAAACAACGTCCCGTTCCGCGACAAAGTCGTGTCGCTTGCCGCGCCGTTCTCGGCGCAGCCGACCGAGGTGGCGAAGACGGAATGGCGGTACGACAGCATCGCGTATACCGACGCGGGCATCGCGCTCCTCAGCGAGAACGATCGCGCGTCACGCCGCACGCGCACCTGGATCCTGGAACCGGGCGCCGCGCCGCGGAAAGTGTGGGACCGCAAGCAGGACGCGGCGTACGACAATCCCGGCTCGCCGATCGCGCGTCGTGACACCGGCGGCGGGCGCGGTGGCGGCGGTGGACGCGGCGGCGGCGGCGCCATCGTCCAGAACGGCGATTACCTCTACGTCGCCGGCGAGGGCGCGTCGCCAGAGGGCGATCGTCCGTTCCTCGACAAGCTGAACATCAAGACGCTGAAGACGGAGCGGATCTTCCGGTCCTCTTCCGAGTCGCTCGAATCGTTCATCGCGCCGCTCAACGACGAGATGACGCGTTTCCTGACGCGCTACGAGACGCAGAAGGAACCCCCGAACTATTTCGCGCGCGAAGTCGGGTCGGACGCGAAGCGCGCGGTGACGCAGTTCAAGGATCCGCAGCCGCAGATACGCGACATCCTCCGGCAGTACGTCACGTACAAGCGCAAGGATGGCGTGACGCTGTCCGGAACGCTGTACCTGCCGCCGGGCTACAAGCAGGGCACGAAAGTGCCGGTGATCATGTGGGCCTATCCGCGTGAGTTCGGCGACGCCGGCTCGGCCAGCCAGGTCTCGGGATCGCCGAACTCCTTCACGACGATTCGCGGCGGCTCGCACATGTTCCTGCTGTTGTCGGGATACGCGATCTTCGACAACCCGACGATGCCGATCATCGGCCCGGGCGAAACGGCGAACGACACATACGTCGAGCAGCTCGTCGCGAGCGCCCAGGCGGCGATCGACAAGGTCGTCGAGATGGGCGTGGCCGATCGCGATCGCATCGGCGTCGGCGGCCACAGCTACGGCGGATTCATGACGGCGAACCTGCTGGCGCACTCGCGGCTGTTCCGCGCCGGCTTCGCGGAGAGCGGCGCGTACAACCGGACGCTGACGCCGTTCGGCTTCCAGAGCGAGCGGCGCACGTTTTGGGAGGTTCCGGATCTCTACGCAAAGATGTCGCCGTTCTGGTACGCGAACCAGATCAAGGATCCGATCGAGCTGGTGCACGGCGAAGTGGACGACAACACGGGCACGTTCCCGATCAACTCGGAACGGTTGTATCAGGCGCTCAAAGGGCACGGCGCGACCGTGCGGTACGTGACGCTGCCGAATGAAGCGCACGGCTACGCCGCGCGCGAGACGCTGCTGCACGTGATCGCCGAGCGTCTGAACTGGTTCGACAAGTACGTGAAGAACGCACCACCAAAGACATCGACGACGGCCGCGCAATAACGAAGGACTGAAGGGCTGAAGTACTGACGGGTGGCCACGAAGACACGAAAACACGAAGAAGGAAACACTAGCGAGGCCACCATCTAAAATCGCCGTGTTGAGTGACATCGAGCTGCCTACCGCGATCGACGTTTCGTCGGTCGTCGGACTGATCGCCGTCGGAATGTTCACCGCGCAGATTCTGCTGGGGCTTCTGCTCTCGGTCGGGTACAACCCGATTCGAAAGTGGCCGCGCCGCCGCGTCAAGCTCTTCACGTTCCATAACTATCTGGGCTACATCGGCCTCGTCACGGCGCTCACGCATCCGCTGATCCTGCTGTTCTCGGCGACCGCGGGATTCCGTGTGATCGACATCTTCGTACCGATTTGGTCACCCACGCAGCCGTTCGAGAACACACTCGAGGAGGATCAAAGCACTTCGGCCTTCTGCCTTCTACCTTCTACCTTCTGAGGCACTACCAAACTCACCGCCATCCCGACACCGACGGCGACGACCGCACCGATCAGGTTGTACCAGAGGTAAGTAATCCACGGCAGTTCCCAAGCGACGGCAACCACGGCGACCATGCCGCTGATGAGGCCCCAGAACGCGCCGAGCCCGGTCGCGCGCTTCGTGAGAATCGCGAGGATGAACACCCCAAGCAGTGAGCCGTAGACCCACGAGCCGTAGCGGTTGACGACCTCGATGAGCGATCCTTGATTGGCCGCGAACGTCGCGACGACACACGCAAACAAGCCCCAGAAAATCGTCGCGATCTTGGACATCGCCAGGTAGTGCGTCTCGGATCCGTCCTTGACGAAATGCCGCCGGTAAAAGTCGATGATGGTCGCGGTGGCAAGGGCGTTCAGCTCGCCGCCGCTTGCCGACATGGCCGCGGCGAAAATCGCCGCGATCATCAACCCGACGAGCCCGATCGGCATGCGCGTCGTGATGAACGTCGGGAACACGTAGTTGACGTCGTTGTAGCTGGCGTCGCCGGTCGCCTGCTTGACGACGGTCGTCGCCTTCGCGCGAATGTCGTTCACGCGCGCGTCGCTCGAGAGAAACGTCTCGCGGTCGCCGCGTGACGCGGCGTCGCGCCTGGCGGCGACGGCCGAGTCGAAATCCCGCTCGAGCGCGGCGTACTCGCCCGCCTGCGCGCTGGCCGCGACCCTCGCATCGTAGCTGCGATTGAAGAGCATCGGCGGCGCCTGGAACAGATAAAAGACGAACACCAGCACGCCCGTCGACAGGATGAGAAGCTGCAGCGGGATCTTGACGAAGGCGCTCATCAGGAGCGACTGCCGCGCCTCGTCTATCGATTTCGCCGTGAGGTACCGCTGGACCTGGCTTTGATCGCAGCCGAAGTACGACAGCATCAGGAAGAGCCCGCCAAGCATGCCCGACCAGAACGTATAGGTCTCGCGCAGGTCGACCTTGAAGTCGATCGCCTGCAGCCGGCCGGTCGCCCCGGCGAGATGCAGCGCCTGGCTGAAGCCGATGCGCTGCAGGATGCTGTACAGAAGAATGGCGACCGCGCTCGACATGCCGAACACGACGATGAACATCTGCTTCACGTCGGTCCAGGCGACGGCCTGCACGCCGCCGATCGTCGTGTAGACGATCATCGGCACGCAGATCGCCAGGACGGTCGCCGGCAGCGTCCACCCGAGGATCGTCGACATCACGACGGCGGGCGCCGCGAGCGTCACGCCCAGCGACGCCGCGCGAGCAATGAGAAACAGAAAACTGGCGAGCGAGCGGACGCGGACGTCGAACCGGCGCTCGAGATACTCGTACGCCGTGTAGACGCGCGCGCGCGTGAAGAACGGCACGACCGTCAGCGAGAGGATGATCATCGCGAGCGGCAGGCCGAAGTAGAACTGCACGAACCGCAGGCCCGTGAGGTACGCCTGCCCGGTCGTGCCGACGATCGTGACGGCGCTCATCTGCGTCGCCATCACCG
>JACPZV010000036.1 GCA_016195295.1 Acidobacteriota bacterium | reverse complement strand
GCGCGTTTACCGGCGCCGTCGCGGACCGTCCCGGCGTGTTCGAGGAAGCCCACGGCGGCACGCTGTTTCTGGACGAAGTGGGAGAGTTGTCCGCGCGCGCCCAAGCCAAGGTGCTCCGCGTGATTCAGGAGGGCGAGCTCCGTCGCATCGGCGAGAACCTGTCGCGGCGGATTGACGTCCGAATTGTCGCCGCGACGAATCGAGATCTTCAAACGGAGGTGGCGGCCGGGCGATTCCGCCTCGATCTGCTCTACCGGCTCGACGTCATCCGTCTCACGGTGCCTCCGTTACGCGATCGGCGCGAAGACATTCTCGTCCTGACCGAGCACTTCTGGCGCGAGTGCACCGAGCGGCTCGGCAGCCGGGCGACGCTCGGCGCGGCGACGATGGGCGCGCTGGCGCGCTATGATTGGCCCGGCAACGTGCGGGAGTTGCAGAACGTGCTGGCCGCGCTCGCCGTCAGAAGTCCCAAGCGCGGCGTCGTGCCGCCCGAAGCGCTGCCACCCCATTTTGCCGAGAGGCCGAGCGACGAGACGCGGCGGCTGGATGAGGCGCGCCGTTCGTTCGAGGCCCGATTCGTGCGGGCCGCGCTCGCGCGAAGCGGCGGGCGACGCAACCGCGCCGCCGCCGAACTCGGCGTGACGCGTCAGGGCCTGACGAAGCTCATGACTCGCCTGGGGATTGCGGCCGATCAAGGACCCGCGGCGCCGGACGAGCGCCCAACGATCAACGACGACTCGTGACACACTTCCTCGTTCGACGGCTTTTGCTCACCATTCCGGTCCTCCTGGGCGTGACGACGCTCGTGTTTTCACTGATTCATCTCGTGCCGGGGGATCCCGTGCAAGCCATGCTCGGCGAGAGCGCGGCGCCGCAGGATGTGGCGGAGCTGCGGGGCCGGCTGGGGCTCGATCGACCGTTGTATGCGCAGTACGGCGCGTTCCTCAAAGGCGTCGTGACCGGCAATTGGGGGACGTCATTGCGAACGAATCAAGCGGTCACGTCCGCGATCGCCGAAAGGATGCCGGCGACCGTCGAACTGGCCGCTGTCGCGATGGCGGTGGCGATGCTGGTCGCGATTCCGCTCGGTATCATCGCGGCAGTGAACGCCGGTTCCTCGGTCGATCACGTGGCGACGACCGTGGCCCTCGTCGGCATTTCCGTACCGGGCTTCTGGTTGGGACCTCTTCTCGCGATCGTGTTTTCGGTGGTGCTTGGCTGGCTTCCGGTCTCGGGACGCGGCACGCTGGCGCACCTGGTCTTGCCCGCGATCACGTTAGGCGCGCCGCTGGCGGCCGTGCTGGCGCGCGTGACTCGCGCGAGCGTCGTCGAGGAACTGCGCGAGCTCTACGTGCTGGTGGCTCGAGCGCGTGGCGTCTCACACGCGCGCGCCGTCGTGCGTCACGCCTTCCGCAATAGTCTGATTCCCGTCGTCACGGTGCTGGGCTTGCAGTTCGGCGCCGTACTAACGGGCGCCGTCATCACCGAGACCATTTTCTCGTGGCCCGGCGTGGGTCGGCTGCTCATCCAATCGATCAGCTTTCGTGACTATCCGCTCGTCCAGGGATGCATCTTGCTGATCGCCGTGACGTACGTGGCGATGAACCTCCTCACTGACCTGATGTACGGTTTGGTCGATCCACGCATTCGGTACGACTGACGTGCTGAAGACGGGTGGAGCCATCGTGATTCTGGCCGCGCTGGCGGCCATCGTCGGGCCTGGCCTGACCCCGTTCGATCCAGCCGCGCAGGATCTTCCGCTACGCCTCGCCGGTCCGACGCTCACGCACCCATTTGGTCTCGACGAGTTGGGCCGCGACGTTTTAGCGCGAGTCCTCGCGGGCGCGCGCATCTCGTTCTTCGTAGGTTTGACCGTCGTCTCGATTTCCGCATCCATCGGCACGTTCCTTGGCGCTGTCGCTGGGTATTTCGGTGGCGTTCTTGATGATGCGATCGGCCGAGCGATCGATGTGTTGCTGGCGTTTCCCGGACTGCTCCTCGCGATCGCGCTCGTCGCCGTGTTGGGACCGAGCCTGTCGAACGTCCTATTCGCTCTCACGATCATCGGATGGGTAGGTTATGCACGGTTGGTCCGTGGGCAGGCCCTTCGCGCACGCGAACTGGAGTACGTCCAGGCCGCGCGAGCCGTCGGTGCCCGCGCGCCGCACGTGCTCTGGCGCCACATCATTCCCGCGGCGATGCCCGCCGTCGTCGTGCAGGCGACGCTCGGCATGGGCGGGGCGATCATCGGCGAAGCGGCGTTGAGCTTCCTCGGGCTGGGTGTGCAGCCGCCGACGCCCAGTTGGGGCACGATGCTGAATGGCGGCCGGGCGCATCTGTTGGACGCCCCCCACTTGACGATTTTTCCTGGTCTCGCGATCGCGGCGCTCGTGCTGGGGTTGAATTTTCTGGGGGACGGTCTCCGCGACGCGGCCGATCCAAAACAAACGTAGCGTGAGGCTTCAGCCGAGCGACACGCTCACCGCGCGCGACGCGCGAGTACCAGCAGCGCCGGGTTCTTCGGCTCGCGCTCCAGCCCGTGCGCGATGGTCGCACGGGCGGCGGCTCGATCGCCGGCCCGAATCTGCGCGTCGGCGAGCGCCGCGATGATCCGGTTGTCGTTCGGGTTGGCTTGCGTCGCCTTGCGCAGCCAGTCGGCGGCCGTGGCGGCGTCATTCATCTTCAGCGAGAGCTGGGCGATGTGCTCGGCCCGCGCGGAGAAGGTGCCTTCGTCGAGCGCCAGCCCGCCGTACTGAATCAGCGCGGTCCGCGCCACGTCGAAGTGGTTTTGCCTCTCGGCGGCCGTCGCGTACAGCAGAAACGCGGTGGGCTCGACCGGCGCACGAGTGGTCGCCTCTTGGAGCGTCCGTTCGGCGCGTTCGACGTCGCCGTCCTGCAAGAGTGCCTTGCCGTACAGCGTGAGCACGCCGCTCGTCGCGTTGGTGTTGGACGCCACGCGCTCGAGCGCTTCGCGGGCTTTTCGGAGAAACGTCCGGTCGTCGCGGGGCCGATCCAGCCACACCTCGCCGAGGGCGCGATAGATGACGTCTTCGTCGGGGTGCCGCTCGAGGGCGCTTCCGAGCGTCAGGACCGCCAGGTCCCAACGTCCCGCCCGGGCGTGCGCGAGGCCGACGGCCACCTGACGTTCCACGTGGTCGCGATCGAGCAGGGCGAGACATCCGGTCGTCGAGGCGGAGCACCTGCCCGAGCGCCGTCATCGCGCCATCGAGATCGCTGCTGCGATACCTGGCGAGCGCGAGCTTGAAGTGGAGGCGTGCGGAGTGGTCGTCCAGACGCAGACATCGTTCGTACGCGTCCACGGCTCGCGGATATCGTTGGAGTTGATGGAGGACGTCTCCCAGCTCTTCGAGCGGACGGGGTGCCGTGGCGTCACGGTCCGACGCGTTCCTGAAGTCTTTGGCCGCCGCCTCGAGGTCCCCTCGGCGTTGATAGGTCTCGGCACGCCGGAGGTAGGCAAGCATCGAGTCGTCACGAAGGGCGATCGCGCCGCTGTAGTCTTCGATGGCGGCGTAGGTTTGCTCGTCGCGAAGGGCGTTATCCCCGCGGGTCATCAAATCCCGGTAGTGACGTTGCCGGGCGACGGCCTGGTAAGCGGCGCCGACGCCGCCTCCGGTCAGCGCGAGCAGGGCCAGAATGACGATCGCGCGCCGCATGGCTCTTATCCTACCAGCCGGCAGGAACTTTGCGTCGCAAGCGGTGTCTAACATTGCTATAGTGGAACTCTCTGTGAAACAGGCGCGCGTCGCCCAATGGGCGGAAGTCGGCGGCCCGGAAGCGGCGCTCGTGCATCGCTGCGCGGCCGGCGAGGAAGCGGCCTGCGCGGACTTGGTGGCCGAGCATCAGCGGATGGTCGTCCAGCTCGCGATGAACCTGCTCGGGGATCGCGATGAAGCGCTGGACTTGTCGCAGGAAGTATTCCTCCGCGTCTTTCGGACCATTCATCGGTTCCGCGGCCAGTCCAGCCTGCGCACGTGGATTTACCGCATCGCCGTGAACCAAGCGCGCAACCGGCACCGCTTCTGGCGCCGGCGCCATCGCGCCGATCAGGTGTCGCTCGATCAGCACATCGCCGCGCACGGCGAGTTTCTGTCGGCCCGGGACTCGACCCCCGATCGCGTCTTCGCGCAGAAGGAGCTGGCCGCGCGCCTGCAGCACGCGCTAGACAGCCTGCCATTCGACCAGCGGACCGCGATCGTGCTGCGCGAGATCGACGGATTGAGCTACGAAGAGATCGCCTTTTCGCTCGGGGTCGCGCTCGGCACGGTGAAGTCGCGCCTGACTCGCGCGCGCCGGACGCTGCGACGTGACCTCAGGGAGGCGGGCGTATGAAGCCTCTCACGTGCGCGGCGGCGCGCCGGCGGCTCCAGGCGTTTCACGACCACGAGTTGCCCGTTCACGATCAGATCGCGGTGGGCGCGCACCTCGACGCGTGCGCCGCGTGCGCCGCGTGGATCGAGGATCTGCGCGCGATGCGGACGGCGCTGCACGCCATGGCGTTCCAGCGGCTGGCGCTGTCGAACGAAGAGGCGGCGGCGTTTACGGCGACCGTCGTGAGCCGGCGCCAGGCGGAAGACGACGCCTCGATGCTCTCGCGCGTCCGCCTGATGTTCGACGACATGCACTTGGTGTACGCCGGCGTGGGCGCCGCGGCCGCCGCCGTGGTGTGCGTCGTCATCATGCTGAGCATGATGCGGTTCGCCACGAGGGAGCGGCCGGATTCACTGGCCGCGATCGTGACCGTGCTGGCGACGCCGATCGAATGCGAGTCGAGCAACGATCTCGACGACAACGCCGGGTGCCGCGCACGCTGGGCGGAACGGTTCCAGCGCGCCAACGAGACGGCCGAACAGGATGCCGTCTTCACGCTCGATGCGGTGGTCACGCGGCAGGGCCGGTTGGCGAACTTCGCCGTGCTACGCGCCAGTGGACTGCGCGGTCGACGGTCGGCGATCGGTCAGGTGGAGTTGATCGACGGACTCTGTGACGCCGTGTCTCGCTCGCGTCTCGATGCGGGGGCGTCCACCGGATCCACGCGCGGCAACACGCTGCGTCTGGTCGAGCACGCCACGGTGCGGGCCAACAAGCAGCCGGTCGCGCTCGACGTGCCCTTGCCGCCAAAGAAGCGCGCCGCGTCCCTCAACGATCTGCCGCTCGCGGCGGGCGCCTAGCGCCGCCGCGGCGCGGCGGCGTGCGCCGTCGCGACGTTGTTCATCGAGTCGGTCGCCCGCAGGGTCACGCCCCGCTCGTCCAGCTCGCCCTCAATCGCCAGCTCGTAGTGCTCTTCGCGCGAATCGGCGATGCCGTCGGTCGGGAACACGCCTCGCCACCGCTGGCCGTCCTGCGAGAATTCCACGCGCTGCACCGGAGAGTGATCGTCTTTCACGTCGAACGTAATAATCGTCCGCCCGCGATCCACGCGCACGCTGCCGATCGTGATCGCCGGCGGGGTGTTGTCGATCTCGAAGGCGGAGCTATCGAGCTCGCCGGTCAGTGCCGTTCCCGCGGCATTCGACGGCGCGTCGCTGGCGACGATTTTCACGAAGTACGTCCCGTTGGGCACGGTCGTGGTGTCCCAGACGAGTATCGAGTCCGTGACGGCTTTGCGTAGCGTCTTCCATGTGGTTTCGCCCTCGCGGCGGTAGAGCACGTCGTACACGAGCTCATCGTCGTTTTCATCGTCGGCCTTCCAGGCCAGGGTCTGCAGACCTTTTTGGTACGTGCGTCGGCCGAGTGCCGGCAACGACGACCCCGAGGGGGCACCGGCGGCTGCGGCGAGCTTGCGGTCCGGCGTCGTTTGGTCGTCGAAGCCCGCAAGCTCAGGGTCGCCCGTCGAGAACGGTTTCTGGAACACAATCCCCGGCGGGTGGACGGTGATCGACCGCACTTGAGGCCGCAGGTTCCGCTGCAGGTACGCGGCGGCGATCGAGGTCAGTACTGGACCGTCGCCCTTGCCGGTCAGCACGGCGCGCCACTGCAGGTAGCGTGCCTTGGGGCTGGAAATGGACGAGCCGTCCGCGTTCGCGTACGACTGGGACCACGCGCTCCACGTGTCGTCCGGCGTCTCCGTGTTGCCCGAGCGCGTGAACACTTCGATCCGGCTCCCGCTCGGGATGGTGCCGTGCCAGCTGATCGTGCCCCAGGTCGAGACGGTCTGGGCGTCGCGCGCTTCGGACTCGTAGGTGCCGTGCGCGGCGCGCTCGGTCGAGACGCGAAATAATTTTCCGGGATTGGCCGTGGCGTAGTACAGCCGACGCTGCGCGTCGCGGTAGAACGCGGTCACCTGTTGAGCGCCGGCGCGCGCGAGCAGCGTTGGCTTGAGCGGCTCTCCTTCGAGGCGGTACAACTTGCCCTTATTGCCCGTGGCGATGATCAGGGCGCCGCCGGGATCGAACGTCACGTCGTACGGGGAGTCGTCGCGCGATTCCCACAGCTGATCCCACACGCCGTCGGGCATGATGCGATACACGCCGCCTTTGACCGAGCGTCGGTCCTCGCGCGGCGGTCCGCTCGATGCCTGGGCACCGCCCACGTCAACGATGGAGATGGAGGTGATCTCCGCGGAGACCGACGGGACCGGCGGGCGCGCCGTCTCGGCGGTGGGGCGGTCGATACGCTCTTCGCCGCCGCCCGAACCGCCGGAGGCGCCGCGTCCGTTGAGCGCCGCCGCGTAGAGCACGCCCTTGTCGTCGAATCGCAGCGCGTGAATCTCCTGGAACGGCGAGTCGAGCAGCACGAAGGCTTTCCCGTTGGGATCGATCCGCAACACTTTCCCGGGCGATCCGGTGCCGACGAGCAGATTGCCGGCTTTGTCGAACGTGAGCGCGGTGGCGTGCGTGGCGTTCGTCTTGTAGAAGGTCGTGCCTTTTCCGTCGGGCGCGATCTTGTAGATGATGCCCTTGTCGCCGGTGCCGGCGAACAGGTTGCCCCTGCCATCGACGGCCAGTGCCCAGATGTACTTGTCGTCAGAACTGAAGAACGGCGTCGCCGCGCCGTTGCGGTCGACCTTGTAGACGCGTCCGCCGGGCGACGTGCCGACGTACAGGACGCAGTTGGGCGCGATCGCCAGCGCGTGCACTTCGAGTTCCGTGCTGTCGAAGAAAAGCGACCCCTTGCCTTGCGCGTCGACGCGGAAGACCTGGCCGTCGTTGCCGGTGCCGATGAACAACGCGCCGTCGGGCGCGGACACCATCGTCCAGAGAAACGGCGCCGTGGTTTCGTACACCAGTTCCGTGGCGGGCCCAAGCGTCAGCTGTCCGTGGCTGTCGATGGACAGATTCTCGACGTCGCCCTTGAGAAAATCGCTCTGCGTTGCCGCTTGAAAGAACTTGGGCGACGACGCTCGGAGAGGGACGCCGGCGATCAGACTCAGCGCAAGCAAGGCGGCTGCGAGCGCGGCCACGCGCGGAGGCCTTGCGTTTGGCGCGGGCCGATGGCCGCGCCTCGATGTCATCAGCATATGTTGAGGACCGTGGAACAACCGTCAGTTCGATGAGATCGTGATGGTCAAGGTCCGCGACCCGCTGACGGCGTGTTCGGTGGGCAGTTCCCACTCGCCGAGGGTCGCGCTGTGCAGCGGATTGAAATTGCCGCCGTTGCGATCGCCCTCGAGCACGCCGAGGACGGACGGCGGCAGCGACGACAGCAGCTCACCATTCACGACGGCCCCGGCCTCCGTGCCCAGCAGCTTTACGTAGAGCGTGTTGTTCCGCCGGCCCTTATTAATCGACTTGATCATCTGGTCCACGCTGCGCGGCTGCGGCAGCCGCGCTTCGCGCTGCTCGGCCAGACCCAGGCGCGCGCCGTCGGAGACGAGCAGCGACAGCGCGCCGCTGGCATTGGCCGGAATTTCAATCGGCACCGTGCGGACGATCTCCTCGCCGCGATACGTTCGGAACAGCACTTTCAAGGGAGCCGTTCGGCCCGCTCGCGGCCGCGGATCGTCGAGCCACACGCGCTCGAGCGTGGCCGTGCGCGGCTCTTCCGCGGTACCAATCGTCAAGTTCACGCCGTCGAGGTCCACCTTCTCGTAGTCGTTGCCGAGGAGATAGGTGATGGGCGCGACGACGTACGCGGCCGCCGCCATCGGCGCCTGATCGCCGGAGAACAAGTTATTGAGGACGATGGGATCGTGTTTCTTGACGGACGCCGAGCCACGGACGCTGTAGGTCGCTGATCCGAACTGCCGTTCGTACGATCCGAGCGTGTTCAGGATGCTCGCGTAGGTCATCAGCGGCCCAAATAACTGGTCGTTGACGACGTCGAAGTGGAACGTGCGCTTCGGCGCTCGAGCAGATTCCAGAGACACGGTGATCGGAATCGTGCGCGGCCCTGGGCCGAGACGGCCCGCGATCGCCGTCGCGCGGTCTTGCGTGAAGGCGCCGATGATTTCGCCCGTGCTCGACAGCTTCATCGACGAGAAGAGGCTTGGGAGCACGGTATAGACGTATGCTCGCGTCATCGGGTATTGGGTGGGTCCCAGGTTGTACATCGGGTGGCCGAACGCGTAGACGCGATCGCCGTCGATGTGTGTGACGGTGCCGGTGCCGCCGAGCCGGAGATCGCCGCCGACGAGCATCACGCCAATCGCATCGCCGGGTTTGAGCGGTCCTTCGAACGGCATCTCGCCCAAATGAAACCCGGCCGCGCTGCCGCCTGTCGGGATGAACCCTTGATCACGGAACGCGCGGCCAAAGAGATCCGCCACGTCCGGCTCAAAGCCGGACATCACGAGCGGTGTGGCGATGGGCCGCAGCAGCGTACCCAGTTGATCGCCGCCGAGGCCCGCGACCGAGGTCGCGAAGTGCGCGTCGCCGGGGCGATCGGCGAACGGGCGGTTCCAGTTGAGCGCTTTACGGAACGCCGCGGTGAGGTTTTCGCGCGAGAGCGGGAAGTCGAGATGGACGCGGGCGCCGGCCGGCCGGATCTCGCTTAGCGTGGTCGAATCGGTCATCTCGGCGATCGGCGTAATCCCGGCGATCGGCTCTTTCGAGAAACTGCCGAGCGCGTAGGACACGGCGCCCACGAGGCGGCCGTCAATGTAGACCGGGCTGCCGCTCATCCCGGCGATGACGCCGGTGTTGGCGAGCGGACCGCCTTCGAGTCTCGCGATGATGAGGTTGCGATGCGGCCCGATCACGTTCTCGAGCACGCCGAGGATGTGCGCCTTGAATTCTTCGACGTGGGTGCCGTCGAATACCGTGCGGCCGATGCCGACCATCCCAGGCCGCACGTCGGCGACCGCCATCTGTTCGGTTGCCCCGGAGAGCAGCGCGGAGATCCCGAGAACGCCGACAAGGCAGCTCATCGTCAATCGGCGCAGAGGCATGGGTTGATTCCGTTATACGGGAGAAGTGCTTGATGGTCAAGGAGAAATGGGCACGCGTGTTGACACCTGCGAAGGGGTTTGTTATGGTCACGGTTCCTGTGATAGGCCAAGTGCCGGTAACTCTTCAGCTCGCCGACGCCACCTGGCGGTGGTATTGGGAGACGACTGAAGAGGCGACCGCCGTGGCCTGACCTGCCCGCGCGCGAACGAAATCCAAGCCTCTTCAGCCCTGAGCCACACGGGTTGAAGAGGCTTTTTCTTTATGTCGAGACCGCGGCTTTGCGTGACCGTGACCGGGGAGACGACGACGGATCTTCGTCGGAAGCGCGACGCGGTGACCGACGCCGATCTCGTCGAGTTGCGTCTGGACTCGGTGAGCGATCCGAGCGTCGCCGGTGCGCTCGCCGGACGCCGGCGTCCCGTGATCCTCACGTGCCGCCCCGCATGGGAGGGCGGCGGCTTCAAGGGGTCGGAAGAGGAGCGCAAGCGCATGCTGCGCGAAGCGCTGGCGCTTGGCGCGGAGTACGTCGACATCGAGTGGCGCGCGCGGTTCATTGATCTCATCGCGCAGACCGCCGGACGGCGAATCGTGTTGTCGACCCACGATTTTCTCGACGTCCCCGTGGATTTGACGGCCCGCGTGCATGCCATGCGGTCGACCGGCGCCGAGGTGGTCAAGGTTGCCGTCGCGATGAAGCGCTTGAGCGATTGCGTGCCGCTGCTCGACCTCGGCGCGCAGAGCGGACGCCAGGGCGGCCTGGCGCTGATCGGGATGGGCGAGTACGGTCTGGCGACGCGCGTGCTGGCGGCGCGGTTTGGGTCCGTTTGGGCGTACGCCGGGTCGCTGCCCGAGCTCGGCCAACTGACGCCGCAGGCGCTGCTCAAGGACTTTCATTTCCGGTCGCTCGACGAGTCGACTGAGATCTATTGTCTGGCGGGTGGGACCCTCGGTCACACGGTGTCGCCGGCAATGCACAACGCCGCGTTTCGGGCCGCGCACCTCGACGCCGTCTACCTCCCGCTGCAAGCGGCGAGCGCCGAGGACTTCGTCAGGTTCGGGCGCGCCATCGGCATCAGCGGAGCGAGTGTCACGATTCCGTTCAAAGTCGCGCTCTTCGATCACGTCGACGAGGTGTACGCGGTCGCGCGGCGCATCGGCGCCATCAATACGATTTGCGTGCAAGACGGTCGCTGGGTCGGCGGCAACACCGATGCCATCGGCTTTCTCGAACCGCTGCGGGAGCGCGTGCGACTCGACGGGCTGCGGGCCTCGATCCTGGGGGCCGGCGGAGCGGCGCGGGCGGTGGCCGTCGCGTTGGCGTCGTGCGGCTGCAGCGTTCGGTTGCACGCGAGGACGCGTGCGCGCGCGGAAGAAGTCGCCGTCCTGACGCCCGTGGAGCTTGGGGCGTGGCCTCCCGAGTCCGGCAGCTGGGATCTCTTGATCAACTGCACGCCCATGGGAATGCATCCGCGGGTGGAGGACACGCCGGTGCCCGCCGATCACTTGACCGGCCGCTACGTCTACGACCTGGTCTACAACCCGCCGACGACGCGCCTGCTGCGCGAAGCGGAGGCGCGGGGCTGCCAAACCATTGGCGGGCTCGACATGCTCGTGGCCCAGGCGCAGGAGCAGTTCCACTGGTGGACGGGCACCCGAGTGTCGTCCGGCGTGATGAGAGAAGCCGCGCTGCGGCGGCTGGCGGAGTTTGCCCGCAATGAAAATCACCTCGTTTGAAGAGTTCAAGGAGCTGGCGCGGCGCGGGACGTTCGTGCCCGTGTGCAAGGAGGTCGTCGCCGATTTGCTCACGCCCGTCTCGGCGTTTCTGAGAATCGCCGAGCACGCCGACTACGCGTTCCTGCTGGAAAGCGTCGAGGGTGGCGAGCACGTCGGCCGCTATTCGTTCCTCGGCAAGGATCCCTTCTTGATTCTGCGCGCGCGCGACGGGCGGACGACGATCGATCGCGGCGGCGTCGGCAGCGAGAGCGATCGGCCGTTCATCGACACGCTGCGCCGGCTGATGGCGGACTTCCGGTCGCCGTTCGTACCGGACCTGCCGCGGTTCACCGGCGGCGCGGTCGGCTATCTCGGGTACGGCGCGGCGTCGTGGTTCGAGCCCGTGCTCGGCGACCTGGGCGCCGGGTCGGACGGCGCCGATCAGGCCGGTTTCATGCTGTTCGACACCGTACTCGCCTTCGATCACGTGCGCCACCGGATTCTGATCATCGCCAACGCGCGCATCACGGCCGACGATGACCTCGAGTCGCTCTACCAGTTTGCGTGCGCGAAGATCCAGTTTCTGGAGCGCGAGCTCGAGCGCAGCTTGTCGCACGCGCGGCGGGACCACGCCGCGCCGCTTGAATTCCGATCGAACTACACGCGCGAGCGGTTCGAGGAACACGTGCGCGCGGCCAAGGAACACATCGCGGCCGGCGACATCTATCAGGTGGTCTTGTCGCAGCGCTTCGAAGCCGACGTCGCCGCCGACCCGTTCACGGTGTACCGCGCGCTGCGGCACGTGAACCCGTCCCCCTACATGTATTTCGTCCGCATGGGCGGCGTCTCGGTCGTCGGCTCGTCGCCCGAGATGCTCGTCCGCGTGGAGGGGTCACGCGTCGAGACGCATCCCATCGCGGGCACGCGACCGCGCGGCCGGAACGACGAAGAGGACATGCGGCTCGCCGAAGAGCTGAAGCGCAACGAGAAAGAACGCGCCGAGCACGTGATGCTCGTCGATCTGGGCCGCAACGACGTCGGCCGCGTCTGCGCGTACGGATCCGTGCGTGTGCCGCAGTTCATGGGGCTCGAGCGCTTCTCGCACGTCATGCACCTCACGTCGATTGTGGAAGGGAAGTTGGCCGACGATCGCGACCGCCTGGACGCGCTCGTCTCCTGCTTCCCAGCCGGGACCGTTTCGGGCGCGCCGAAAGTACGCGCCATGCAGATCATCAAGGACCTCGAGCGATCGGGACGTGGCCTCTACGCCGGCGCGGTCGGCTACGTGGACTTTGCGGGCAATCTCGACTTCTGCATCGCGATTCGCACGATCATTATGTCGCGCGGCAAAGCCTACGTGCAGGCGGGCGCAGGTATCGTCATGGATTCGAATCCGGCGGCGGAGTACGAGGAGACGCGCGACAAGGCGCGCGCGCTGATCCGCGCGCTCGAGATCGCGCAGGCGGGACTGTAGATGGTCCTCGTCATCGACAACTACGATTCGTTCACCTACAACCTCGTGCAGTACCTGGGCGAGCTCGGCGCCGAGGTGCGGGTGATGCGCAACGACGCCGCCACCCTCGACGCCGTAGTCGCCGCGAAACCCGATCGCATTGTGATTTCGCCGGGCCCGGGACGACCGGAGCAGGCGGGCGTCACCATGAGCGTGATCCACCGGCTCGGGGAGACGACGCCTATCCTCGGCGTGTGTCTCGGACATCAGGCGATTGGCGCCGTGTTCGGCGGCTCCGTCGTCCGCGCGCAGGCACCGATGCACGGGAAGACGTCGACGATCGAGCATGACGCGCGCGGCGTCTTCACGGGGATCGCAGGGCCGTTCGTTGCGTCACGTTACCACTCGCTCGTCGTCGCGGAAACGGACCTGCCGAAGGAGCTCGAGGTCTGCGCGCGCACGAGCGAGGACCGCGTGATTATGGGGTTGCGGCATCGCAGGTGGCCCGTCCACGGCGTCCAGTTTCATCCTGAATCGATTCTCACAGGCGAAGGCCATCGGATGCTGCGCAACTTTCTCGAGGATCGGCTGAGCTGAGGAATGACGGGCGTGTCCGGCGTCAGCCGGGCTGCGGGTGAACGATGTTTCAGGCGCTGATCGAAAAACTGACGCGTCACGAGGATCTGACGACGGAGGAAGCCGCCGCGGCGATGGCCGAGGTGATGGAGGGCCGTGCCGCGCCGTCTCACCTGGCCGGCTTGTTGATCGGGCTCGCGATGAAAGGCGAGCGGCCCGCGGAAGTCGTCGGGCTCGCGCGGACGATGCGCGCGCACGCGGTGCAGGTCTCGAAGCGATACGACCCGCTGTTCGACACGTGCGGCACGGGCGGCGATCGGTCAGGGACGTTCAACATCTCGTCGTGCGCCGCCCTGGTGGTGGCGGCGTGCGGCGTGCGCGTCGCCAAGCACGGGAATCGATCGGCCTCGAGCCAAGCAGGGGGCGCGGACGTTTACGAGGCGCTCGGCATCCGCGTGACCGCCGCCCCGGCCGTCGTCGAACGATGTCTGGCCGACGCGGGGATCGGATTCTTCTTTGCGCCAACGTTCCATCCGTCGATGCGGCACGCGGCGCCCATTCGACGCGAGCTGGGCGTGCGGACGGCCTTCAACCTCCTGGGGCCGTTGACGAATCCCGCGGGCGCGACGCGTCAGCTCGTCGGCGTGCCGCGGCCCGAGTTCACGGAGTTGATGGCTCGCGCGTTGATGCTGCTCGGCACCGAACGCGCCTGGGTCGTTCACGGCGCGGACGGAATCGACGAGCTGACGACGACGGGCTACACGAAGATTTCGGAGTGTCGAGACGGGACCGTCAACACGTTCTATCTGCATCCAGCGGACGTCGGTCTTCCGAAATCGCCCGCCGGAGCGCTGCAGGGCGGTGATGCGCATGAAAACGCCCGAATCATCGAGCGCGTGCTCGACGGCACGCGCGGGCCGGCGCGCGACGTCGTGTTGCTCAATGCCGGCGCATCGCTTTTTATTGCCGGCGCAGCCGCGTCGGTGGACGACGGCATTCTGCAGGCGTCCCGCGCGATTGACTCCGGCGATGCGAGGCGGACCCTCGATCGCCTGGTGGCGATCTCGACGGCGGAAGAATTCGCGCCTGGAGGATCGGCGTGAACGCCGAGTCATCGGTCGCCGGTCGTCAGTCGCCAGTCGCGAGCGCGGATGTGCTGGCGACGATCGTGGCGGCCACGCGCCGGTCGGTGGAGGTCCGTCGCGACCGCGAGCCGCTGGCGGCGCTGGCCGAACGGGCGCACGCCGCGCCTGCGCGCGCCGGTCGCTTCCGGGCCGCCCTCGCCCGGCCGGATCGCGTCAACGTGATCGCGGAGTGCAAACGACGATCGCCGTCCAAAGGCGTTCTGCGGGAAGACTATGACCCGGTCGCAATCGCGAGAAGTTACGCGGACGGCGGCGCGGCCGCGATCTCGGTGTTGACCGAGCCGACGTTCTTCGACGGCGCGATCGAGCATTTGATTGCGGTTCGCGCCGCCGTCGACGTGCCCGTGCTGCGAAAAGATTTCATCGTCTCCGAATATCAGCTGCTCGAAGCGAAGGCCGCCGGCGCCGACGCCGTCCTGCTCATCGTCGCGGCGCTGCGGCCGGTGGAATTGAAAGTCCTGTACGACCACGCCATGAGATACGGCCTGGATGTTTTGGTGGAAGTTCACGACGCCACCGAACTGGCCATCGCCCTCGATATCGGCGCGCTGATCATCGGCGTCAATAACCGCAATCTGCGCACGCTCGACGTCGACGCGCGTGCCTCGGACGTGTTGATCGGCCACATGCCGCCGGACGTCGTCGCGGTCAGCGAAAGCGGATTGAGAACACCGGAGGATCTTCAACGGCTGCGGCAGCTGGGGTATCACGCGTTTCTGATCGGCGAGCGATTCATGACGGCAAGTGACCCTGAAGCCGAACTCAGGATGCTGATCGATGGGTGTGCGGGCGAGTCAGCCGTCGGAGAACTTCCATGCTCGTGAAGATTTGCGGCATTACACGCGCGGAGGACGCCGAGGCGGCCGTACAGGCCGGCGCGGGAGCCGTCGGGTTCGTGTTCTGGCCGGAGAGTCCGCGCTTCATTGACCCGCATCGCGCGCGCGCGATCGCCGCGAGGCTGCCGCCGTTTGTGACGACGGTCGGCGTGTTCGTCAATCAAGCCGTGGCGCACGTACGCAGTGTGGCCAGTCTCGTCCGGCTTGGTGCGGTGCAGCTCCACGGTGATGAAACGCCAGACGAGGCGGCCGCGATTGCCGTTCCCGTGATTAAGGCCGTGACGCTCGGCGATGCGCAGGTCGATCGATGGCCGTCGAGGGCCACGATTCTGCTCGACGCGGACGATCCATTACGGCGAGGAGGAACCGGGCAGACCATTGATTGGCCCGCCGCGGCGGCGGTGGCGGCGCGGCGAAACATCTTGCTGGCCGGCGGGCTGACGCCGGACAACGTGGGCGAGGCCGTGACGCGGGTCCGTCCATTTGGCATCGACGTGTCGTCGGGCGTCGAGCGGTCACCCGGCATCAAGGACCCGCAGCGCATTCGCGCGCTGTTCGAGGCCCTAGAGGCCGTGCGATGAGACGCGATCCCGACCGCCGCGGCTACTTCGGCGAGTTCGGCGGACGCTATGTCCCCGAGACCCTGGTGGAGCCGGTGGAAGAGCTCGAGCGCGCGTATTTCGCGGTCCGCGAGGATCCGCGGTTCCATGCAGAGCTCGATCGGCTGCTGAAACACTACGTCGGGCGGCCGACGCCCGTGTACGACGCGACGCGTTTAGCGGCGGAAGCCGGCGGCGCGCGGATTTTTCTCAAGCGCGAAGATCTCACGCACACGGGCGCGCACAAGATCAACAACGCGCTTGGGCAGGCGCTGCTCGCGGTGCGGATGGGGAAGCGGCGGATCGTGGCGGAAACCGGCGCGGGGCAACACGGCGTCGCGACGGCCACGGCCTGCGCGTTGCTCGGACTCGACTGCCACGTCTACATGGGCGCCGAGGACATGGAACGTCAAGCGCTCAACGTGTTTCGCATGCGGCTGCTCGGCGGTGAGGTGCACCGCGTGGACGCCGGCAGCCGGACGTTGAAGGACGCGATTAACGAGGCGATGCGGGACTGGGTGACCAACGTCGCGGACACGTACTACCTGCTCGGCTCGGTGCTCGGGCCGCATCCGTATCCGTTGATGGTCCGCGAGTTTCAGTCGGTCATCGGACGCGAGGCCCGCGCGCAGATCGTCGAGATCGCCGGACGACTGCCGACGGCGATCGTCGCGTGCGTCGGCGGTGGGAGCAACGCGATGGGCATCTTCGACGCGTTCATCGACGACCGCGACGTGCGGTTGATCGGCGTCGAAGCGGGCGGAGAGCGGATCGTGCGCGGCCGCCACGCGGCGCGCTTCGCCGGCGGCAGCGCCGGCGTGCTTCAGGGCACGCGGACGTTCATCCTGCAGGACGACGACGGCAACATTGAGCTGACGCATTCGATCTCGGCCGGGTTGGACTACGCGGCGGTCGGACCCGAGCACGCCTGGCTTCGCGCGCTCGGGCGCGCGGAGTACGCGTATGTCACAGACGGGGACGCGCTGGAGGCGTTTCAGCGGTTGGCGCGGCTCGAGGGAATTCTGCCCGCGCTCGAATCGGCGCACGCGATCGCGTACGCCTCACGGGTGGCTCGCGAGATCGGGCCATCCGGCGTCCTGCTGGTGAACCTGTCCGGTCGGGGCGACAAGGACGTGCAGAGCGTGGAGAAGGCGATTGGCTGAACTCTCGCGCATCGCGTCGACTTTCGCGCGGTTACGAGGTGAGCGTCGGCCGGGGCTCGTCACGTACACGACGGCCGGCGATCCGGACCTTGCGCGATCGGCGGCCGTCCTCGAGGCGCTCGATCGCGCGGGCGCGGACGTTCTCGAGGTCGGCGTGCCGTTCTCCGATCCTCTCGCCGATGGCCCGGTCATTCAACGCGCAACCGAGCGCGCGCTCGGCGGCGGCAGCAGCCTTCGCGCCGCGCTCGCGCTCGTCCGGAAGATCCGCCCGAAAATCTCGCAAGGCGGCTGAACTGGGCTCGGGATTCTTGTACGGAATTTCGCGCTTGGGCGTGACCGGTGCGCGCGATCGGGTGGCGTCCGGCGCCGAAGCGCTCGTCCGACGGATACGCGCGCACACGGCGACGCCGATCGCGCTGGGGTTCGGCATTTCGCGCCCCGAGCACGTCGCGGAGGTCGGCGCGTACGCCGACGCCGCCGTGGTGGGGAGCGCGCTGGTTTCAGTGATTGCCGAAGCCGGCGCCGCACCGGATCTGATCGAACGGGTGGAGGACTACGTGCGGTGGCTGAAAGGCGCACCGGATGGCCAGATGCATCATGCGCACGCTTGACGATCTTCGGGACGACATCGACCGCGTAGACGAGGTGCTGGTGCGCCTTTTGAACGAGCGCGCGCGCGTGGCCTGCGAGATCGGCGAGTTGAAACG
Organism: Acidobacteriota bacterium; assembly: GCA_016195295.1. Taxonomy (GTDB): domain Bacteria; phylum Acidobacteriota; class Vicinamibacteria; order Vicinamibacterales; family CAVVIG01; genus SRVP-36. The sequence goes on along the minus strand of JACPZV010000036.1, from coordinate 9,158 downwards.
GCAGCTCGGCATCGAGGTGTACCAACCGGAACGGGAGAAGCAGGTGCTCGCGCACGTGCGCGGGATCGCGGCGGAAGGCCCGCTCGGCGCAGACGCCATCGCGCGGTTGTTCGAGCGCATCATCGATGAAGCGCGCCGCCTCGAGCGTCGCGTGATACACGGCGAAGAGAGGGGACCGGACGGCGGCGACCCCTCGAAATGACACCGCACGTAGTGGAGGCAACACAAGCCATGGTCGTAGTTATGGAAGAACGGGCCACCGAAGCCCAGATTGAACAAGTGGTCGCGAGGCTGGTCGAGATGGGCATGGACGTCCATCGCTCGACGGGCGTGACGCGCACGGTGCTCGGCGCAGTCGGACAAGGTCATCCCGACAAAGGGCTGATCGAAATGCTCGACGGCGTCCACGAGGTCGTGCGGATTACCGAACCCTACAAATTAGCCAGCCGCACCTTCAAGCCCGAAGGCTCGGTCGTGACGGTTGGCGACGTCCGGATCGGCGGCGACGAGGTGATCGTGATGGCGGGCCCGTGTTCGGCGGAGACCGAGACGCAGGTCCGCTCGACGGCGGCGGCCGTACGTCGCGCGGGCGCGAAGATTTTTCGCGGCGGCGCGTTCAAGCCGCGCAGCTCGCCGTACAGCTTCCAGGGATTGGGCGAGGAGGGCCTGAAGCTGCTGCGCGACGCGGCGAACGCCGAGAGCTTGAAGCTGGTCACGGAAGTGATGGACATCGGCCAGATCGAAGTGATCGATCGGTACTGCGACATCTTTCAAGTCGGCGCGCGCAACATGCAGAACTTCACGCTGCTGCGAGAGCTCGGGCACGCGCGCAAGCCCGTCCTGCTCAAGCGGGGCATCTCGGCCACGATCGAGGAGTGGCTGCTGTCGTCGGAGTACGTGCTGAGCGGCGGCAATACCGACGTGATCCTCTGCGAGCGTGGCATCCGGACGTTCGAGACGGCCACACGCAACACGTTCGACATCTCGGCGATTCCCGTGGTGAAGAAACTCAGTCACCTGCCGATCGTCGCGGACCCGAGTCACGGGGCCGGACGCCGCGATATGGTGGCGCCCATGGCGCGCGCGGCCGTCGCGGCCGGCGCGGATGGATTGATTATCGAAGTCCACACGGATCCGGATCACGCGCTGAGCGACGGCGCGCAGTCGATGTATCCGTCGCAATTCGATCGCCTGATGGCGGAGCTGCGCATCATCGCGCCGGCCATCGGGCGCAGCATCTGCTTGGAACCCGTGACCCGCCGCGGCTGGGGCGCGTAGGGGTCAGCCCTCAGCCCTCAGCCCTTAACTCTGAGCCTTCCTATGGAGCTTCCCGTCATCCAGCTCGGACGCCGCGACCCTCAGCCGCCGCTGTTCGACAAGATCGGCATCGTCGGTCTGGGTCTCATCGGCGGATCGATTGCGCTCGCAGCGCGCCAGCTCTGGCCGAGCGCGCTCGTGATCGCCGTCGACAACAAGGACGTGCTCGAAACCGCGATGCGACTCCACGCGATTGATGTCGCCGCAGACGACCTGATCGTGCTCGCCGAGGCCGACCTCGTGGTGCTGGCGGCGCCGGTGAAGCAGAACATCGCGCTGCTCGCCGAGCTCGACGAACATATTCGGCGGCCGGCGGTCGTGACCGACACGGGCAGCACGAAGCGGGAAATTATGGCGGCGGCGCGGCATCTGCCACCGCGGTTCACGTTCGTCGGCGGCCATCCGCTCGCCGGCTCGGCCCGCGGCGGGCTCGAGCACGCGCGGCCGGATCTGTTCATGGGTCGGCCGTGGTTGATGACATCCACGGGCGAGCGCGCGAGCGCGGCGGCCGAGAAGGTGTCGGCGTTCGTGCGCGCGCTTGGCGCCCAGCCCCGAACGATCGATGCCGAGGCGCACGACCGCCTGGTCGCGTTCCTCAGTCACCTGCCGCAACTCACGGCGAGCGCGCTGATGCGCGTGGTGGGCGAGGCCGTGGGCGCCGACGGACTGACGCTGGCGGGTCGAGGCCTCGCGGACACGACGCGGCTCGCCTCGAGCCCGCCCGAGATTTGGAAGGACATCGCCGCCACCAACGCGGATGAACTCGCCGCGGCACTGGAAGAGCTCATCGCGCTCCTCCAGGAACTGCGGGCGGACCTCAGAGGTGGCGATCGTCTCGCGGCCGTGTTCGAGGACGCGCGGCGATGGCGCGAGCTGCTGACGCCGGCCTCGTAGCCGGCCGACCGCGCTACGGCTGCGCGGCGGCGGCGGGCACGAGCGTCACGATCGTCGAACGATCCTCCGGAAAGTACTTCTTGAAGACGTCTTGCAACGCCTGCGGCGTGACCGCGTCGATGCGCTGGCCGCGCGTCACGATCTCCGACGGATTGCCGCCGAGCATCGTGATCGACTGCAGCCGGCGCAGCCAGTAGTCGTTCTGCTTGAGCGACGTTTCGTAGGTGCGCCGGGCGGATTCCTTCGCGCGGTTCGTCAAGTCGGCCGACGGAGCGGTGTCCTGCAGCTTCTTGATCTCTTGCAGCACGCGCGCGGTCATCGCGTCGATGTTTTCGGGCGCCGCGCCGAATCGCACCTGGATGTGGCCGCCGCCGCGCTGCGGGAGCTGCTGCGCGAGGCTCACCCCCACGGAGTAGGTCTGCCCGAGATCCTCGCGCAGCACGTCGCGCAGGACGATGTCGAGCACGGTGGTCGCCGCGTTGATGTTCTCCTGCTCGATCGGATCAGGTGACGGGTCGGCGAAGAAGCTCATGACGGTCTGCGCCCGCGGCTCGCGGCCTTGCTCGACCTTCACGCGCTGCGTGCCCTCGGGGAAGCGGATCCCGACGTCGTTGAACTTCGAGTTCGGCTGGCCTTTCGACGGCAGCGCGCCGACGTACCGCGCAAGCAGCGGAATCGCCTCGTCGACGTTGAAGGCGCCGACCATGAAAAACCGGAAATCGGCGGCGTTCGCGAAGCGGTCCCTGTAGAACGCGACCATCTTCTCGCGGTTGAGTGACGCGACACGCTCGGGCGTCACCGGCTGCGAGGTGCAGTGATTCGACGTGTTGATCTGCGCCAGCTTCTCCGCGAACGCCTGTCCCGGCGAGCGTCCCCTGTTGGCGACCATGGCATCCAGCTGTTTTTTCATCAAGGCAAACGCTTCAGGGTCGTCTCCGGGCTCTGTGATTTCTTGATACAACAGTTGCAGCGCCGTTTCGAGCTGCGCCGGCACCGCGCTGCCGGACGCGCCGTGTGTGGAGAGCGAGATGAAGGGGCGGGCCGAGACGAGTTTGCCCGTCAGCACTTTTTGCAGATCGAGCGCTTTAAGTCCGCCGGCGCCCGCGAGGTCGACGTAGCCCGTCGCGAGCGAGGCATCCGCGTAGTCGGCGCAGGAGGCCAGCGACGCGCCGCCGAGCGCGTTCATGCTGAACAACACCTGGTCATTCTTGAAGTCCGTCGGCTTCAGCCAGGCTTCGACGCCGTTGGCGAACTTCACAATCGTCAGGCCGAGGTCGTCCAGGGACCGGCGCGACGCGATCACTCCAGGCGTCGGCACGTGTTCCATCAGCTCGCGGGTCACGCTGGTATCGGTCCACGGCAAGACTCTTACCGCCGCGGCGGATTTGATCGCCGCCTGCAGATCGCTCTCCGTCGGAATCTTGATTCCAGGCTTCTGCGGCGAGACGGCGAGGACGACACGGCTGTCGTCTCCCAGCAGCGACTTGGCCATCGTGGACACTTCCGCGTCCGTGATGCTCGGGATGAGCTGCTGCACCAGGCGGTATTCGTACTCGATGCCCGGGCTCGGCTCGTCGATCAGAAAGTAGCTGAGGTACTCCCGCGCGAACGACCCGCTCTCGGTCTTGTCACGTTCGGTGTACGCGCGCTCGTAAAACGCCGACATCCACTTCTTGGCGCGATCGAGCTCCGATCCGCTGAAACCGAACTCTCGAACGCGTTGGGCTTCCGTCGTCAGCACCCCGAGGCCGTCTTCGAGCTTGCCGTCCTGCACGCCGGCGTTGCGATCGGGGAGCGGCGCGGCGGGCGCCCGAGCCGCCGGCGCCGAAAACGTCGCCGTGATGTCGCGCGCCATGCTCGGCGCGTCGATGTCGCCGACGGCAATCACCGCCATGCGCTCGGGCCGGTACCAGGTATCGTAGAACGCCCGCAGACGCGCCACGGGGGCGTTGCGGATGACGTCCGGCTTTCCGATCGGCAGCCGTTCGGCGTAGCGCGACTTATAGAAGAGGACCGGGAGCTGCTTGTCCCGCACGCGCGACCCGGCGCCGAGACCGAGGCGCCATTCCTCGATGACGACGCCGCGTTCTTTGTCGACTTCTTCCTGCGTGAGCGACAGGCCGCCGGCGAAGTCGGCGAGCGCCGTCAGACCCTTCGCGACCACATCGGGTTTGTCCGACGGCAGGTCCAGCATGTACACGGTCTCGTCGAAGCTCGTGTACGCGTTCACGTGCGGCCCGAGTCGCGCGCCGACGGACTCGAAATATGAGACCAGCTCGCTCGGCTTGAAGTGCGCGCTGCCGTTGAACGCCATGTGCTCGATGAGGTGGGCGAGGCCCTGTTGGTCGTCCGCTTCGTAGAGCGACCCCGCCTTCACCGCAAGACGAAGCGACACCCGTTTGGCCGGCCGGTCGTTCTTGCGCACGAAGTACTTGAGGCCGTTCGGCAACGTGGCCGTTCGCACCGCCGCGTCGAAAGGAATCGAGTCGCGAAGGTTGAATGTGACCGGCGGTTGCGCGAGAGCAAGCGCCGTGGCAGCCGCGACCAGCGTCAAGAGCGAGGCGATGAAGCGAAGCCGTCGAGTGTTCATGATCGATCCTCTGGCGTACGAAGGCCGTCGCGGTGTCCGAGGTGTCGAAATCGTAACACTATAATTACAGCATGACCAACGACATCAGGCCCGTCATCCTGAACGCAGCGCGCACGTCGATCAGGATGCGTTCGCGCGTCGTTGCAGACGTCGTGCGGCACGCGCGTGAAACGGCGCCGGCCGAGTGCTGCGGACTGCTCCTGGGTGGCGACGCCGCGATCGAGGAAGCCGCGCGCACGCGGAACGCCAGCGACAATCCGTCTCGATTCGTGATCGATCCGGCTGATCACATCGCGTGCCGTCGTGACGCGCGCGACCGCGGCCTGGCCGTTCTGGGGTTCTACCACTCGCATCCACGGTCCGGCGCGGTTCCGTCCGCGACGGATCGTGAGGAAGCTGCGTATCCGGGTCATCTCTACCTCATCGTCAGTCTGGCTGCGGACGTCCCGGATCTCCGGCTCTTTCAACTGGATCAGGGGAACTTTCGCTCGATACCGTTCGTCACAGTCGACTGAATGTCCAGCTCTTCGGCCTTCCTGGCTGCGGCACTGTTCGTGTTCGTTTCCGAGACCCTGCCGGCGCAGACGCTTCCGCGGTCTTCTCAGGAAGCCGAGCGCGTCGCCGAGCGCGTCGCGGGGCGCTACCGCGAGCGCGGCTACACGTTCGCGCGCGTGACGGCGGTTTTTGACGCAGCGTCCGCCGTGCTTTCGCTCACGATCGAAGAAGGCGTGATCGACCGCGTCGAGTTCGAAGGCGTCGGTGAACGCATCGCACGCCTGTTCCGCGACGAGTTCGCCCTTCGGAGCGGCGACGTGTTCAACGCGGCGCGCGCCCGACAAGCGCTCGACGCGCTGTTGCGGCAGACACGCGGCGCCATTCGTCCCGGACGCGCGAGCGCGACCGGCTCGAGTTTCACCGACAGTCGAAATCTTCGGCCGCGCCGGAGCACATTCGATCTCGTCGATCGGAACGGCGAGCGCGTGCTCGTCGTCGCTCTGCGCGAGCCGGCGGGGCGGTTCAAGATCGTGCCGGACTTCGGCGAACGCGAAGACTGGTTCTCGTCAGTCGACGGATTCGTGCCGTCCCTGGGGTTTGGCGCGGCCGTTTTCGATCACGAAGACTTCAATCACACGTACCTGGCCGGTCATCTCTCACTCAAGACGGCCGCCGATCGTTGGGGCTACGCGCTCGGCGGCGAGCGGCCGCTGTTCGGCGACCGGAAGCTGTTCCTGGGCGCCGAGTTCCACGACCTCACCGCGAGCGATGATCAGTGGCAGGTCTCGTCGCTCGAAGCGAGCCTCGCCGCGGTCGGCCCGCGGCGCAGCTTCCGCGATTACTACCGGCGCGAAGGGCTTCAGTTGAGTGGCGCGCTGCGCGTCCATCGTCAGGTCGAGATGCTGTTCGCGTGGCGGGGCGAGCGCCAGACGTCGCTCGCCACGTCGAGCGATTTCAGCTTGTGGCGCAGGGACGAATCATTTCGTCCGAACGTAAGGGCACGCGACGGGCAGCTCAACGCCGTCGTGATCGGCGCCTCGATCGACGGTCGCGGGTTCGACGGCGAATCACTGGAGGCCACCTACCGACGCCATCAGTTGGACACGCTGTTCGGCGAGCGACTCAACGATCCCGAGGACCATCAGGATGGCGCGCCGATCTGGCGAATCGATTGGACGTCGGAGCTGTCGTCGCCTGGCGGGCTCGGTAGCGATTTCGATTTCCGCCGCCACATCGTGAACGGTCGCGCGCGTGTGCTGCTGAGCCAGCGCCAGGATTTCGGCGCCCGCGCCCTCGGCGGCTGGTCCGAAGGCACGTTGCCGCCGCAGCGGATGTTCGCGATCGGCGGCATCGGCTCCGTTCACGGCTACGACTTCAAGGCGGCGACCGGCGACGCGCTGACGCTGATGAATTTGGAATATGAGCTCGGGTGGAGAGGCGGGCTGAAAGTCGTGGGCTTCCTCGACGCCGGACGCGTGACGTCCCGACTCGCGCCGAGCGCCCTGTTGACCGGCACCGATACGCCGTGGATGAAAGGCGTCGGTTGGGGCATCGGTCTCGGCGATTTCCGGATCGACTTCGGCTACAAGCTCGACACGCTCCCGAGTTCACCTCAGGTGTTGCTGCGATTCGGCCGGACGTTCTGATCGCCTGCATGGCTCGCCGCATCCTCTGGGCCATCATCAGCGTGTTCCTCGTCGCGGTGCCCGTTGAAGCGCTCGACATCCAGGTGAAGGACGTCCGCGCGTCATCGCGAGTGGTTCAGGCGTCGGTCGAGCTCCGCGATGTTGTCCCGGATCGATTCAAGCGACTCATAGACGAGGGCGGCGTCCTGCACGTACGAGTCCAAACGGAGCTCTGGGAGAGCCGGCCGGTGTGGGATCGCCTGGTGTACCCCGCGATGATCCGCATGTTTCGCTTGGCGCGCGCCGTGTCCGGTCGTGACGTCGCGCTGACGGACGCGGAGGGCGTTTCCGTCATGGTCGCCAAACGCGAAGTGCCGCTCATCGTCGAGATGGGCGACCGCGCGCGCGTGAACGCATCCAGCCGGTATTACGTGCACGTCATCGCCACGGTCGGCACGCTCGCGGAGCGGGAAGTCGACGAAGTGGGAGATGCGGTCTTCGGGCGGGCATCGGAGAGCAACGGCCTGGGCTCGCTCGGCCGGCTCGTCTTTCGCACGGCGTTGCAGGTGAGCGACTACTTACAGAGCGTGTCGGCGGAGACGAGAAGCCGCAAGCTATCCGGCCAGGAGATCATTCGTCCCTGAGTCGATTCACAGGTCGATGCGACTCTGCGCTTACTGCGATCGTAACGTGTCGGCCGGAGCGATTCGGGCCGCCCGGCGCGCGGGCAGGTAGCTGGCGACAAGCGCGACCGCACCCAGCGTGAGCATGACGGCGACAAAAGTGAGCGGATCGGTGCCGGTCGTCTCGTACAACAACGCGGTCAGCGTGCGGCTCAGCGCCAGGGCCAGCAATACACCGAGGCCGAGTCCAATTGCCGCGAGGCGCATCGCGCTCCCGACGATCATGCGCAGGATGTCGCGCGCCTCGGCGCCGAGCGCCAGCCGGATGCCGATTTCCGACGTCCGCTGACCGACTACGTACGCCATCACGCCGTAGATGCCGATCGCCGCAAGGAGCATCGCGAGCGCCGCGAACGTCGCGAGCAGCGTCGAGCTGAAGCGCGCCTGCGCCAGCGACTTGGCGACCCACTGACTCATGGTCCGTACGTCCGAGACCGGCTGATCTTTGTCGAGCGTCCGGATGGCGCGCTCGACCGCCGGGGCGAGCGGCAGCGGATCGCCGGCGGCGCGAATCGTGAGCGTCATCGAGCTGTAGGCGAGCTGCGGATGCGGCCAATAGCTCGTCGGCGCCGGCGCGGCGGTGAGATCCAGGAACTTCACGTCGCCGACAACGCCGATGATTTCCGTGGGCACCTCGGGTCGCGTCATCGCGATCGTCAGGCGTTTGCCGATCGGATCCTCGTGCGGGAGATACGTTCGGACGAGCGACTGGCTGACGATCACGACGTTCGAACGCTCGCGCATCTCGCGCTCGGTGAAGAATCGGCCGCTGATCAGCGGCACGTCCATCGCGCGGAAGTAGCCGTTGTCGCAGACGCTGACGTTGGTCACGTTGTTCTGCCCCGGCGGCGGAATCGGCTGACCTTCGATCGTGAAGCCGGTGGCCGCGCCCAGCGTCGTCAGCGGGAGAAAGCTGATTGCGCCGATGGCCTGGACGCCGGGCAGCTCCTGCACGCGTGCCGCGACGTCGCGAAAAAAGCGAATCCGCTGTTCGTCTTCGCGATACTTGGCGCCCGGCAACTGCAACCGCATCGTGAGGATGTTGGTCGTCGAGTAGCCGGGATTGACGCGGCGAAGGGATCCGAAACTTCGGAGCATCAGCCCGGCGCCCACGAGGAGCACGACGGCCAGCGCGATCTCCACGACGAGGAAGCCCTGGCGCAGCCGCTGATGACGAATGCCTCCACCGACCGACCGCGCACCGTCCTTGAGTGTTTCCTGCAGGTCGGTTCGCGATCCTTCGAACGCCGGCGCGAGGCCGCAAAGCATGGCGGTGAGTAGCGACGCCGTCGCGGTGAACGCGAGCACGGGATAGCTGAGACCCACGTGTCCGGTCGACATGAGGTCGACCGGGCTCAGCGCGAGCAGAACATCGAGACCCCACTGCGCGATGAGAAGGCCGACAGCGCCGCCGAGAAACGCGAGGACGAGGCTCTCGGTGAGAAGCTGGCGGACGACGCGGCCGCGCGCGGCGCCGAGGGCCGCACGAATCGCGAACTCGCGCTGGCGCGCCGCCGCACGGGCGAGCAGCAGATTCGCGACGTTGGCGCAGGC
>JACPZV010000263.1 GCA_016195295.1 Acidobacteriota bacterium | reverse complement strand
TCCGCAAGCGGATGCGGCGCGAACGCGAAGCGCTTCGACTGTGGGCAGCGGAGCAAGCGAAGATCGAGAACGGGACGTGGGACGAGCGCGCGGCGAGAAACGTTACCGTCGCCGCCGCGTTTGAGCAGTACCGAGAGTACTCCAAGGTTCAGCACCGTTCGCACAACAGCTACGTCGATCCGTCGCTGACGCTCTGGGAAGAGCACCTCGGTCCGCAGACTCCCCTTGCGAAGATTACTTCGCAACAGGTCGAAGACTTCAAGTTGAAGCGCGCGCAGAAAGTCTCGCGCGGCACGACCGACAAGGACCTGGCAGTCTTGAAGGCGCTGTTCAACTGGTGCATCGCACACCGGCTCGCGGTCTCGAATCCCGTTCGCCGCGTGAAGTTGTTCCACGAGGACAACTCACGGCTTCGCTACTTCACCCGCGAGGAGTACAATCGCCTGATCGAAGCGGCGCGAACGATCAAGACGTCACCGTATCTCGAAGAGAAGATCGTTCTCGCCGCTCACACCGGACTGCGACGCGGCAGCCTCTTCAACCTGCGATGGGAGCAGGTCGATCTCGAGAACCGCGTGATGCGGATTCCCCGGACGAAGAGCGGCCGACCGCTTTCGCTCCCGCTGAACGCGACGGCACTGAAGACGCTGAAGGCGCTCGACGAAGCGAAGACGCCTGAGAGCCCCTACGTGTTCCCGCATAAGTCCGGGCCGAACGCGGGCGAGCCCGTGCAGGACATCAAGAACGGCTTCCACGCAGCGCTGGAGCTGGCAGAGATCGAAGACTTCACGTGGCACGACCTACGGCACACGTTCGCCTCCTGGCTGATGATGCGCGGTGCCTCGCTGCGCTCTGTCGCCGAGCTGCTCGGCCATCAATCGCTGAAGATGACGATGCGCTACGCGCACCTGTCGCCGGCGTTCCTCTCAGCGGAAGTCAGCCTGCTCGATCCTCCTCCGCCGACGCCTCCGGCGGATCCAAACGGCAAAGCCAAAAAGAAAAGGGCAAGAAAAGGGCAAAGCGGTCCCGGCGGCGAATCCGCCGAGACCAAAGTGCCAGCTTTTGTTAATGAAATTGGCTCCTCAGGCTGGACTCGAACCAGCAACCCTCCGGTTAACAGCCGGATGCTCTACCATTGAGCTACTGAGGAACACAGGCAGGAGCGTGTTCACCGGCGCGCTGGATCGCTGCGAGCCGGAACCCCCATCGTAGCCAATCGGCACAAACCCCGTCAAACTTCAGCCCGCATGGCGTAGGCTACTTCGATGAAACACGCGACACGCATCCTCGCCGCCGTCATTGTCCTGATCGCCGCAGCCGTTCCGGCGCCGCGCGCGGCGGACCCGGTGAAGCCGCGAATCCGCGCCATCACCGGCTTCGTCACGATCGATGCGAAGTCCTATCCGGTGCAGCTCGAGGAGACCGTCACCTTCCTGAGCAAAGTGAGGGACGCGGTCAAAGCCGCCGGCTATGACGTCGCCGGCGTTCGCATCTCGACACAGCCGTTCCCCGAGTACACGCGCGGCATGAAGCACGACGACGCGCTGGCGCTGCTGCGCGGGATCAACGATCTCGCCGCGAAGCTGCGGTTCAACGGCAACATCGGTCCGGCGATGGTAAAGGACACCGACGACACCGCCTCAGTCGATCTGCTGACGGAGATCCTGTCCGCGCCCGGCAATCGCCTGAACGCGAACATCGTCGTGGCGGGCGACGATGGCATCCACTGGAACGCGGTGCGGCAGGCTGCGCGCATCATCAAGGGCGTCGGCGAGCGGAGTCCGCACGGGCAGGGGAATTTCAACTTCGGCGCCACCGCGATGCTGAAACCCTACGGCCCGTTCTATCCCGGCGCGTGGCATCCCGGCGGCGGAACGCGCAGCTTCGCGATCGGACTCGAATCGGCGAACGTCGTCATGGACGTCTTCGCGCGCGAGCACGATCCGCGCACGGCCGCGAAGGCGCTCACCGACGCGCTCGCCGTTCATCTTCGTGCTGTTGAAGCCGCAGCGATGAAAACCGCGGCCGGCAGCGGGTGGACGTACGCAGGAATCGACCCGACGCCCGCGCCGGGCGGCCAGAATTCCATCGGCGCGGCGATCGAATCCTTCATCGACGCGCCGTTCGGTTCGCCGGGGACCGAGACCGCGGCGGGCATCATCACGCGCGCCGTCAAGGACGTGCCGGTGAAGCAGACCGGCTATTCGGGACTGATGATTCCCGTGCTCGAAGAGCGTGTGCTGACGCAGCGATGGACCGAAGGCACGTACGGTCTGGATTCGATTCTGGCGTACTCGGCCGCGTGCGCGGGCGGAGTGGATACGGTTCCTCTGCCAGGTGACACGAGCGAAGCCGCCATCGCGCGGATCGTCGGCGACGTCGCCACGCTGGCGTTCAAGTGGAACAAGCCGCTGGCCGCGCGACTGCTGCCGGCGCCAGGAAAGAAGGCCGGCGAGATGACGGAGTTCAGCGGCGCTCTGTCGAACGCGATTATTCAGCCGCTGCCCGGATCGCCGCGAAGGTAGTAGCCGGCGGGTCCGAAAGGACCCGCCCTACAGATCACCTACGTGCCCTACCCGCCCCACCTGCCCTACCCGACCTTCGCATCCACCGTAATCGTCATCGTGCCGCGGTACGCGTTCGACACCGGGCAGCCGCCGTCGGCTTCCTTCGCCACGTCGGCAAACTGCGCGGCGTTGAGCCTCTTCAACCCGTACGCGGTCACGCTGAGCGCGGACGACACGATCTTGATCCCGGCGTCGCCTTTGTCGGCCGTCACCGTCGCGCGGACGACAGTGCGATCCGCGGACGCGCTCTTGCGGCCGAGCGTTCCGTTGAGCGCCATCGCGTAGCACGCGGCGTGCGCCGCCGCCATCAGTTCCTCGGGGCTCGTCTGCCCGCCCGACTCGCCGATGCGAGCCGGAAACGTCACCGGCAGCGTGAACGCGCCCGTACCCGCCTTCGCCTCGCCCTTCCCCTCCATCACCGAGCCTCTCCAGTCCACGTCCACATGCCGTTCGAACGTCGCCATACGCCTCCTTGAGATTGCAGATTTCAGATTGAAAGGCTGCTCATCGCTTCCGCCCCGTCGCGCTCAACTGCACCGCCGTGCCGATGAAACCCAGCGCGACCCACGCGATGGACATCCAGCCTCGACCGGGCGCCGGCGGGATGGGATACAGGATCCAGACGTCGCCGCTCGCCGCCGCTTTCATCGCGCTGCGATCGCCGGCGATCGCGAGCCCACCCAAGATCGCCGTCCACGCGCCGCCGAACGCCGTGCCGACGATGATCACGTAGCGCCGCAGGACGAGCGCGACCAGCGCGCCGACGATCGTCAGCACGATCACCAACGCGACGGGCGGATCGCCGCCGCGCATCACGCCCCAGCCGATGTGGGCGACGGCCGCGCCGAGACCCGCGCCTACCAGCGCGTTCCCGATGAAATACGCGAACGCGAGGATCAGCACGCCGACGATCCCGCCGACGATGGCGCCGGCGACCATCCCCGTCGTGCTGCTCATGCCCATCGTCGAGCTCACCAGCAGCGCGCCCAGGAAGAAGCCGAATGTCGCGAGCACGATCTTGAAGAGCCGGTACCCGGCGAGACACGACAGCGCGCCGCCCAGGACGAGCAGGATCGCGAACGGCAGCTCGTAGGACGGCGGGAGCATCAGCGTCACCGCGGCCTACACCTCGCGCCGGCCTTCGAGCGCCTTGTGCATCGTCACTTCGTCGGCGTACTCGAGGTCGCTGCCCACCGGCACGCCCATGGCGATGCGGGTCACCTTCACGCCGAGCGGCTTGAGCAGCCGCGCGAGGTAAATCGCGGTCGCCTCGCCTTCGACGTTGGGGTTGGTGGCCAGAATGATTTCGCGGACGCCGTTGGTCACGCGCGCCAGCAGCCCTTTGATCTTGAGGTCGTCAGGACCGATCCCCTGCAGCGGCGACAGCGCGCCCATGAGCACGTGATACGTGCCCTTGAACGCGCGCGTCTTCTCGATCGCCGCGACATTCTGCGGCTCTTCGACGACGCAGATGATGGTGCGATCGCGAGCGTCGTTCGCGCAGAACGCGCAGGGGTCCACGTCGGTGATGTTGTTGCACGAGGAACAGTACGTCACGTGCTCCTTGACGTCGCGCACCGCGTCGACGAGACGCTCGGTCTGCTCGCGCGGCGTCCGCAAGAGATGGAACGCGAGCCGCTGCGCGCCTTTCGGCCCGATGCCGGGAAGGTGTTGGAGTTCCTCGATGAGGCGCAGTAAAGAGTCAGGCAGGGACATGTGAAGTTAGAAGTTAGAAGTTAGAAGTGAAAAGCGAAGCTTCACAGTTTCAGTCCCGGTGGCAACATTCCGCCCATCGCCTGCGACATCTCCTCGTCAGCCTTGCGGTGGGCGTCGTTGATGGCCGCGACGATCAAATCTTGCAGCATGGCGACGTCGTCTTTGGAGACGACCTCGGGATCGATTTTCAACGACTGCACCTGTTTGGCGCCGTTGACGACGACCGTGACCATGCCGCCGCCGGCATTGCCCTCGACACGCAGCGCCGCCATCTGTTTCTGCAAGCGCTCCTGCATCTGCTGCGCCTGCTTCATCATCTGTTGAATATTCATGGTGGCTGGTGGCTCGTGCCTGGTGGCTGGTAGCTGGCGGCTAGATTTCTTCAACGTCGCGGATTTCCGCGGGGAAGACTTCGAGCATCGCCTGGACGCCGGCGTCGGCGAGCGCCTGCTCGCGGAGCGCGGACTTCTTGTCCGCTGCCTTCTGCGCGCTTTCGTTTGGCGCCGGCGTGGCCGAGGCGTCCGTCTGAACGCCGACGATCGTGATCTTGCGGCCGGCGGCCTGTTGCGCGAGCGACTCGAGCCACGCGCGATTCTGCTCGAGCTGTTCCCGCAGCGCGCGCTGCGCGGGCGAGAACGTGAACGTCACGCGATCGCCAGCGGCCTCGATCTTCTGCGCCTGCGCGACCACCATGTTGTAGAACACGCCCTTCGACTTGCAGATCTCGGCGAGCAGCGCGTCCTTGAAGCCGCCTTCGGGCGAGGTCCGGCTGAAGCCGGACGCTGCCGGAGCAGGCGAGGCCGGGGGTGGCGCGGCGGCCGGCTTTGCCATCATCGCCGGCGCAGGCGTTTTGATCGGTGGTGTCCGGCTCGAGCCGGACGCGATCGCGCCGCCGCCCGCGTTCGCAATGAGATCCTCGATCGGCACGAGTTTGCGGAGATAGATCCATCTCAGCAGCGCCATCTCGAGTTGATAGCGCGGCTGCGCGGCGCTTCGAATCTCGATCTCGGCGCGCGTCAACACGTCGAACGCTCGAAGCAGATCCTCTCGCGAGAATCGGCCGGCGAGCGCCTTCAACCGATCGCGCTCGGTTTCACCGGCGATCTCCGGATCGCTGATCCGCGACGGATCGACGGATAGCACGAGCAGATCGCGGACGACGCGCGCCAGCTCGCGGCAGACGGCGCGGAGGTCGTAGCCCATTTCGACCGCGCGAGCGGCGAGCGCAAACGCCGCCGGGGCGTCCTCGTCGGCCACGGCCTGCACCGCGTCGAGCAGCAGATCCCGTCCCACCAGGCCGAGCACGGTCGCCACGTCCTCGCCCGTCATCGTCTTGCCCGTGAAGGCAATCACCTGATCGAGCTTGCTCTGCGCGTCGCGCATGCTGCCATCGGCATCGCGTGCGATGAGCTGCAGCGACTCGTCGGGCGCCGTGATGCCTTCCGCGTCGACGATGCGGCGCAGTTGATCGGCGATGGCTTTGGTGCCGATGGTGCGGAACTCGAACACCTGCGACCGCGAGCGCACGGTTTCGGGAATCCGGTCGAGCTCGGTCGTCGCCATCATGAACACGACGTGGGGCGGCGGTTCTTCGATGGATTTGAGGAGCGCGTTGAACGAGGGGCCCGACAGTTGGTGGACCTCGTCGATGATGAAAATCTTGTAGCGGTCGCGCACCGGCACGATCGACAGGCCGGCGATGATCACTTCCCGGACGTTGTCGACACCGGTGTGCGTGGCGGCGTCGATTTCGAGCACGTCCATGTCGCGGCCCTCGGCAATCTCGACGCACGCCTCGCACACGCCGCACGGATCGGGCGTGGGGCCCTTCACGCAGCTCAGCGCGCGCGCCAGAATGCGCGCGGTCGTCGTCTTGCCGACGCCTCGCGGGCCCGCGAACACGAAGGCCTGCGCGAGACGTCCGCTCGCCAGCGCGTTGCGCAGCGTTCGCGTCACCGCCTGCTGTCCGACGACGTCGTCGAACTTCTGCGGCCGCCATTTGCGTGCGATGACTAAGTAAGACATGAAAATGAAAACTGAAAACTGAAAACAGAAAAGTAAAGAGGACGAGTATTCAGTTTTCTCTTTTCACTTTTCAGTTTTAACTTTGGCGAATTCCACCGCGGCCCGGAAGGGCCTGCGGCACATTTCAGGATCTGTTTAGCGCTGCTGCCTTCCGGCCCTGACGCGGTTCGCAGGCTGAAATTGCACAGGTTCCGGACCGCGGTGCAATCCGCAAACCTTCACTTTACTACACGGGCACGCGGGTCGCGAGGATGATGTACTTCGCGAGCACCTCGCCGACGACGACGGCGAAGAAGTCGACGTAGAGAATGCCGGTCGCCGACTGCGTCGATCGGATTTTCGCGGTTTCCCACGTGAGGTACGAGAGCACGAGGGGTCCGCCGAGCCCGAAGAGCACGCGCTGCCAGAAGAAAATGCCGTCGATCGAGAGGATGTAGTGGCGAAAACTCGGTCCGAGTCCAGGCTGCCACGTCGCAATCGCGAAGATGACCGCTGCCGCCACGACGGCCACGCGCACGACCATCGATCCGATGTGCAGCTTCACGATCGATTGAAGATGCGACACCGGCATCGACGGCAGGATGAGATACCAGTGGCCCAAAATCATCGCCGTGCACGCGCCGCCAAGCATGGCCGCCGAGCTCAGAAAGCTCGCGACGGTGAGCGCTCGCACGGACAGCGAGCGGTCCGCGGACACGGCTAGGGCCTGCAGCACGACGGCCAGCGCACCGGCGCCGAGAGCCACCGCGACAATCGCCGGACGGACCGCCGCGAGCGCGCGGCCGACGGTGCCCCAATACAACACGAGCGCGGCTTCGGCGCAGACGAGCGTCAGCGCGCCGAGCTGCGCCGCGCGCGACCGATCGACGTCGACGACGCCCAGCGCGCCGTACCGAAAGGCCAGCGCGATGGCGATCAGAATCGCCGCGAGCCCGGCATTGAAGCGAAAAAACTTCACGCCGGCGTCGCGTGAGACGAACACCAGCGTGAAAGCGATGCCGACGCCGAGATGCGTGAGGAAGAGGAAGAGGACGGTCGAAAGGGACATGGTGGGCGGGTGGGGCGGGTGGGGCGGGTAAGGCAGGTAGGGTGAGACCGCGGGTGCGTCTTCCCCACCCGACCTACCTGCCCTACGCGGCCTACGTGCCCTCTACCGAAGTCTCTTATTGATTTCCGCCCAGTTCACGACGTTCCACCAAGCATCGATGTAGTCCGGCCGGCGATTCTGGTACTTCAAGTAGTACGCGTGCTCCCACACGTCGATGCCGAACACGATCTTCTTGCCGTCCATCAGGGGACTGTCCTGATTCGCCGAGCTCTCGATCGACAGCTTGCCGCCGTTGTTGATCACCCACGCCCACCCGCTGCCGAAGCGGCCGACGCCGGCCTTCTTGAACTCGTCCTTGAACTTGTCGAAGCCGCCGAACGATGCGTTGATGGCGTCGGCGATCGCGCCCGTCGGGGCGCCGCCGGCCTTGGGCGCCATGATCTGCCAGAACATCGTGTGGTTCACGTGGCCGCCGCCGTTGTTGCGCACGGCCGAGCGAATGTCTTCGGGCACGGTGTTGATCCCACGCAACAGATCTTCCACGCTTTTCGACTGGAGCTCTGGATGTTTCTCGAGCGCGGCGTTCAGATTCGTCACGTACGCGTTGTGGTGCTTGCCGTGATGAATCTCCATCGTCATCTTGTCGATGTGCGGTTCGAGCGCATCGTGGGCGTACGGCAAGGGCGGGAGCGAATGAGCCATCGAGTGTCCTCCTACGAAATGGAAAGCATGCGGTCGAGCGCGACCCGCGTCCAGTGCTTCTGCTCGTCGGGCACGACGACGCGATTGTGCACGACGCCGTCGACGAGGCCTTCGAGGGTCCAGAGCAGATGATTCGGAGAGACGCGGAACATCGTCGAGCAGAGGCAGCCGAATTGATCCAGCGAGAGAATGGTGCGATCGGGTTGCAGCTGTCGCGCGAGCCGGTTGACCAAATGGATCTCGGTGCCGACCGCCCAGACCGAACCGACGGGGCTCTGGGTCACACTCTTGATGATGTACTCGGTGGACCCGCAGTCGTCGGCCGCCTGCATCACCTCCCACGTCACTTCCGGATGGACGATGACGCGGACGCCCGGATGCTGCGCGCGGACGTTCTCGATCTGCCGCACCGTGAAACGTGTGTGGACCGAGCAATGGCCCTTCCAGAGCATGACGCGCGCGCGCCGAACGGCGTCGGGCTCGAGCCCGCCCCAGATTTCATTCGGATCCCACACGACCATCTGGTCGAGCGGTACGCCGAGACGGTACGCGGTGTTGCGGCCAAGATGTTGATCCGGAAGAAAGAGAATCCGTTCGCCGCGCTCCCACGCCCACTTCAGCGTGGCCGCCGCATTCGAGGACGTGCAGACGACGCCGCCGTGCTCGCCGCAAAACGCTTTGATGGCCGCGGCCGAGTTGATGTAGGTGACGGGCACGACGGAGGTAATGCCCATCTGCTGGAGATCGCTCCAGCAGAGGTCGAGCTGATCGGAATCGGCCATGTCGGCCATCGAGCAGCCGGCGGCGAGATCGGGGAGGATCACGTGCTGATGACCGCCGCTCAGGACGTCGGCGCTCTCCGCCATGAAGTGCACGCCGCAAAAGACGATGAACTCGGCGTCGGGATGTTTGCTCACCTGCTGCGCGAGCTTGAAGGAGTCGCCAGTGTGGTCGGCGAACTTGATCACCTCGTCGCGCTGGTAGTGATGACCGAGGATGACGAGCCGGCGGCCGAGCGCGCGTTTCGCCGCGGCGATGCGGACGTCCATCTCCTCATCGGACAGGCCGAGGTAGGTGTCCGGCAACGGCTGGCGCTCGGTGATGTGCGCTTTTTCGTAGTCGGTCAGCAGGGGAATCAGCATGGCCCTCGCGCGCGCAGGCGCGCTTGTGAAACTTTTCTCAAACCAGGGAGTCGAAAAAGCCAAGCGCCGCACGGCCGTCGCCGACGAAGCTTGGCCTTCCGAGAAGTATAGCATCCGCCTTGGGCGGTCAGCCAGCCAGACGACCGCGTCGCCCGTCAGACGTGCGCGACCACCCTGTACAACGTGTCGCGCTCGACCGGCGCCCGGCCCGCCGCTTGAATCAGCCGCTCGATCTCGCGCGTCGACAACGACTCCGGCGTCCGCGAGCCCGCCATGTGGTAGATCTTTTCTTCCTGCACGGTGCCGTCGAGATCGTCGGCGCCGAACCACAGACAGGTCTGGGCCACTTCCACGCCGGTCGCGATCCAGAACGCTTTGATGTGATCGATGTTGTCGCACATCAACCGCGCCACGGCGTGCACGCGCAGGGTGTCGGCCGCGCTCGGCGCCGGGAGCTTCCGCATCTGGTTGTTGTCGGGATGGAACGCCAGCGGGATGAACGCCTGGAAGCCGCCGGTCTCATCCTGCAGCGCGCGCGCCCGCAGCATGTGATCGACCCGCTCTTCCGACGTCTCGATGTGCCCGTAGAGCATCGTCACGTTCGATCGCATCCCCAGGCGGTGCGCGAGCCGGTGAATCGAGAGGTAGCGGTTCGCGTCGCACTTGTTCGGATCGTTCGCGATCTTCTTCCGCACGCGCGGGGCGAAAATCTCGGCGCCGCCGCCGGGCAATGAATCGAGACCCGCGTCCATCAATTCGCGCAACACCTGCTCGTCGCTCTTGCCGTACAACTCCGCGAAGAACGCGATTTCAACCGCGGTGAAACATTTCAGGTGGATATCGGGGCGGATCCGCTTGAAGCCGTGCAGCAGATCCGTGTAGTAGCTCCACGGCAAATCGGGATGAAGTCCGTTGACGATGTGGATTTCGGTGAGCGGCTGATGCGCGCGCCGGCGCAGCTTGTCCCACGCCTGCTCGAGCGACATCGTGTACGCGCCGGGATCGCCCGACTTCAGGCGCGCGAACGAGCAGAATAGGCAGCTCGCCATGCACACGTTCGTCGCTTCGAGCCGGATGTTGAAGTTGTAGAAGGTGCGCGCGCCGTGCCGCTTCTCACGCTCGCGGTTCGCCAGCCAGCCGACGGCCAGCAGATCGGGACAGCCGAACAGCCGGACCCCATCGCACTCGTCGAGACGGACGCCCGCTTCGAGCTTGTCGTCGATGTCAGAGAGGCCGGCGGAGGCCAGGCGCGGATGCACCTAATTACCAAATTCAGCGTCAGGAGATCCCGAAAATTTGAATGCGCAAGGACCGCGCGCGCGGGCCGTCGAGCTCCGCCATCAGAATCCGCTGCCACTGTCCGAGCACCACCTCGCCGCCGCTCACCTGCAGCGTGAGGTTGTGGCCGAGCAGCAGCGCCCGCAGATGCGAGTCCGCGTTCATGCGATCGCAGTCGGAGTGCTGCGGATCGTTGTGCATCCACTGGGCGTCGCGCGCCACCATCTGCTCGAGGAAGCGCTTGATGTCGGAGAGGAGCGCCACCTGGAATTCGTTGATGAACAGCGCGCAGGTGGTGTGCATCGACCAGAGACTGACGAGACCCTCGCGGATGTTGAAGCGGCGAACGAACTCCATGACCCGGTTGGTGAGATCGACCAGCTCGATTCGCTGGTCCGTGTCGATCACGATCGTTTCGCCATGAATCGTAAGGCCGCCCGCCTTCGCCGAGGCCACGTTTTCCACGGGTCTCTCGCGAACGGTGACGGTCGAACTCTTGCTCATGCGCTCCCTTTCGGTGGCGGGCTCGATGGATTGCCGCGTCCCGCTGATGGACACGAATCGAATAATGTTACGCATAAAGGACCGTAGAGGCAACTCTGCTATACTCGCCCCTCAACTTGACGCTGACCCCGGCGGCCACGCGAAGTGGGTGCGAAGCCCACACGGTCCCGCCACTGTAAGCGGCTAGCGCCACGCGAGTTGGTCCTTGGTCCCGTGTTCTTGGGCCTTGGTCCCGTCACTGAGCCGGCGACGGCTTGGGAAGACGAGCGCGTGACGCGGCGATCCGCGAGTCAGGAAACCTGGTCATCCGGGGGCGTCCATTCCACGGCGCGAGCGACGCCGGAAGGAGCCCCATGAATTCGTTCCGCCTTGCGCGGCTGGCTGCGGCCTGCCGTCCCATCTTCCTCGTTAGCCTCATCGTCACCCTCGGCAGCCCGGCCGTGCGGTTATTCGCCGCCGGCGCTTCGCTGAACGGCAGAGTCCTCGATCCGCTTGGCGCGCCGATTGGCGCCGCCAAAGTCACGCTCGTGCGCGACGGCCAACACGTGAACGACACCACGAGCGATCCGCGCGGCGAGTTCTCGTTTGCCGGCCTCGCGGAGGGCCGCTATCAGGTTGAGGTGATCGCCACGGGGTTCGAGCCACGCACCTCCGACGCCGTGTTCGTGAGCAACGCCGGACGGACGACGCTCGACGTCGCGCTGCAGATCGGCACCGTCGTGCAGCACGTCGTCGTCACGGCCGCTGCGGGCGAAGTGCCGCAGGCGCAAGTCGGCGCCTCGGTGACGGTGCTCGACGCGGCGCTGATTGACGCGCTCGGCAATACCGATCTGCTCGAGCCGCTGCGGACGGTCCCGGGCGTGGCGGTCGTTCAAACCGGCGCGCGCGGCGGCGCCACGTCGCTGTTCGTCCGCGGCGGCGCATCGAACTTCACCAAGGTGCTGGTCGACGGCGTGCCGGCGAACGACATCGGCGGCGCGTTCGACCTCGCCGACCTCTCGACCGCCGGTGTCGATCGCGTGGAGATGCTGCGGGGATCGAACAGCGTCCTCTACGGCACGGACGCCCTGACCGGCGTCATCAACATCACGACGAAGCGCGGTCAGACGCGCGTTCCCGAAGCGCTGCTGTCGATCGACGGCGGCAATCTCGGCACGTCGCGCGGGGACGTGTCGCTCGGGGGCGCCGTGGCCCGCTTCGACTACTTCACCGAGTTCTCGCACCTGCAGACCGACAACAGCGTGCCGAACAACGCGTACCGGAACAACTCGTCCGCGAGCCGGTTCGGCGCGATGCTCGGCACGGCGACGAGTCTCAGCGGAACCGTGCGGCACATCGACACGGCGTTCGGCAGCCCGAACGCGTTCGACTACTACGGCGTCGCCGACGATTCGTCGCAGACGAAAACCGCGACATACGCGTCCGTCGCCGCGCAATCACAGCTCTCGTCGCGGCTCACGAGCACCGTGCGATTCAGCGTCGCCGACCAGAGCTATCACTCCGTGAACCCGTCGCCCACGGGCCTGCGCTCCGATCCGTCGTCGTTCGCCAATTACCTCGGCAACGTCACGACGATCTCTGGCGCGAACGGTTACTCGGTGACCGGGCGCGCGATCCTCGACTACAGCGGGACGTATCCGTCGGTGTTCGACTCGAGCGTCACGCGCCGCCTGCTCTACGGCGAGGTGGGCGCCCGCGTCACATCGGCGTTCGATCTCGCCGGCGGCGTACGTCTTGAGAATGAGCACGGCGTGTCGGGCACGACGTCAAAGACCGCTCGCGCCAACTCGGGCGCGTTCGTCGAGGCGCGTGGTCAGGCGAAGGGCTACCTGTACGTCAACGGCGGGCTGGGTTTTGACGACAACGAGATCTTCGGCTTCGCGTGGACGCCGCGGGTTTCGGTGGCGGCCTACCTGCGCAAGCCGGCGGCCGCCGAAGCGATCGGCGACACGAAGCTGACGTTCAATGCCGGCAAGGGCATCAAGGAACCCAGTCTCTTTCAGGAGCTCTCTTCGCTGTACGCGCTCGTCCCGTCGGCCACGGCAAGCAGTCTGGGCATCGAACCCGTCGGTCCGGAACGGAGCCGCAGCGTTGACGCCGGCATCGAGCAGGGAGTGGCGGGCGGACACGGCCGGCTGCGGCTGGCGTACTTCAACAACGAGTTCCTCGATCTGATTGAGTACGTGAGCAAGGGCGTGCTGCCGCAGCTGGGCGTGCCCGCTGCGGCAGCGGCGGCGTCGGGCTTCGGCGCGTACGTGAACTCGCAGTCCAACTCTTCGAGCGGCGTCGAACTGTCCGGCGAAGCGAAGATGGGCCGCGTGAGGATCCTGGGCGCCTACACGTACGTCGATGCGGTCGTGACGAAATCGTTCGGCAGCGGCGCGCTCAGCCCCGCAGTCAACCCGGCATTTCCGGGCGTCAAGATCGGACAGTACTCGCCGCTGGTCGGCAACCGGCCATTCCGCCGGCCCGCGCATTCGGGAAGCCTCGTCTTCTCGTACTCGGACCGCAAGGCGCAGGTGTCGGTCGCCGGCTACTTCGTCGGAAGGCGGGACGACAGCACGTTTCTGAGCGATCAGTTCTTCGGGTACTCGATGCTGCTCCCGAATCAGGATATGGACCCGGCCTATCAGAAGTTCGACGTGAGCGGGTCGTACCAGATTCATCCTCGGCTGCGGTGGTACGTCACTGCTGAAAACGCTTTCAACACCACGTTCGAGGCGGCCGCGGGATACCCGGCTCTGGGACGTGCCGTGCGCACCGGCGTCACAGTCCGCGTCGGCGGTCGCTGAGATGCTCCCTCGGGCCGCAATCTCGTGGAGCGGCGGCAAGGACAGTTGCGCCGCGCTGCACCGCACCCGCGCCGACTTCGACATCGTCTCGATGGTGACGATGTTCGACGAAGACGCGGCGCGGAGCCGCTCGCACGGATTGCGACCCGAGGTGCTCGCCGCGCAGGCGGATCGGCTCGGCCTGCGCCACGTGATCGGCCGGTGCACGTGGCGGTCCTACAACGCCGCGTTCGACGACGCGCTCGCTCGAGTGAAAGCCGACGGCGTGACCCATGTGATCTTCGGCGACATCCTGTTCGAGGACCATCGACAGTGGGCCGAGCAAATGTGCGGAGCGCAGGGACTGACGGCGGTCGAGCCGCTGTTCGGATCACCGACGGAAACGCTGTTCGAAGAATGGACCGCGTCCGGCGCGGACGCGCTGATCGTGACGACGCGCGCCGCGCTGCTCGACTCGAGCTGGCTGGGTCGTCCGCTGCGCCGCGAGATGCTCGCCGAATTCACGCGGCTCGGCGTCGATCCATGCGGCGAGCGCGGTGAATACCACACGCTGGTGACCCGGAGTCCGTTGTTCCGGGCGCCGCTCCTCGTCTCGAGCAACGGTCACGTGCGACGCTCGGACTGCTGGGCGCTCGACGTCCTGCTTGACGACGCGGGCATGCGACCCGAAGAGTCCGCCCATGTTGCGCGTCGTTGACGTATCGTTTGCGTACGGCGGGCAGCACGTCCTGCGCGACGTCTCGTTCGTCGTGCCGCGCGGCCGCATCGTGGGATTGCTTGGCCCGAACGGATCGGGCAAGACGACGCTGCTGCGCATCGTGGCCGGGACGCTCCGGCCGCTTCGCGGGCATGCGGAAATCGACGGCGCGGACGTGACGACGCTGTCGCGGCGTGACGTCGCGCGGCGGCTTGCGGTCGTGCCGCAGGAAACCCACAGCGCGTTCGATTTCAAAGTGCAGGACATCGTGCTCATGGGCCGCTATCCGCATTTGCGAGCGTTCGAGATCGAAGGCCCGAACGATCTCGCGATCGCGCGAGAAGCGCTGGCCGCGACGGGCACGCTTTCGCTCGAGCGCAGGCCGTTCAACACGCTCAGCGGCGGCGAAAAACAGCGCGTCGTGATCGCCGGCGCGCTGGCGCAGGCCGCTGAAGTCCTGCTGCTCGACGAGCCGACCGCCTCGCTCGATCTCGGCTCGCAGCTCGACATCGCGGCGCTGCTGCTGCGGCTCAACCGCGACCGCGGGACGACCATGATCGTGTGCACGCACGATTTGAATTTCGCGGCGTCGCTATGCGCGGAGCTCGTGCTGATTCGGCAGGGCCGCGTCCTGGCGCTGGGCGCGACGGCTGACGTGCTGACGCCTGAGAATATCCGCGCGCTCTACGACGTGCGGGCAGACATCATGTTCCATCCGCGCGCGCAGCATCTGACGGTGGTGCCGATTGCCAGAGCCTAACGAGGCCCGGCCGAGGCCGGACACCACCATTCGACGGCGCCTCGTCTTGACGATCGGCGCGTTTGGCGCGTTGCTCGTGGTCGTATGCGTGCTGGCGCCGCTGGTCGGGAGCACTCGCATTTCGCTCGTGCGAGCGTTCAGCCGATCGCAGCCGTTCGCGGACAACGTCGATGCGCAGATCTTCTTCATCGCGCGTCTGCCTCGCGTCGTGGGCGCCGCGCTGGTCGGCGCCGGGCTCGCGGCCGCCGGCGTCGTGCTGCAGGCCCTGCTACGCAACCCGCTCGCCGCACCCGAGACGCTGGGCGTCTCCATCGGCGCCTCGGTGGGAGCGGTCGTCGCTATTACGCTTCTGCCGGATTTTTCGATCGGTGGGATCTCCGCAGTCCCGGTGGCGAGCTTCACGGGATCGCTGGGCGCGCTCGCCATCGTGTACGGTTTGTCCGTGGCGCGCAGCCGCGGCATGTCGTCGACCGTTCTGCTGCTGGGCGGCGTCGTGCTCACGTCATTTCTCGGCGCGATCGTGAGCCTCGTGCAATACCTCGCCGATTTCTCGCAGACGTTCCGAACCGTGCGGTGGCTGATGGGATCGCTCGATGTGGGCAGTTACCCGCCGATCGTGGCGGCCCTCGTGCCGCTGACGTGCGCGGTGGTCGGGTACGCCACGCTGCCGCGCGCGCTCGATCTGATCAGCCTCGGGCCGGAAGCCGCCGCGGCACGGGGCGTGGACGTCGTTCGTGCCGAGCGCGTGGCGCTGGTGAGCGCGTCGCTGTCGACAGGCGCGGCCGTGTCGCTCGCGGGACCGATCGGTTTCATCGGCATCGTGGTACCGCATCTGGTCCGGCTGATGGTCGGCGCCGACCATCGGCTGGTGCTGCCGGCGTCGGCGCTGTTCGGCGCGGCGTTTCTCATCGGCTGCGATCTCGTCGCGCGGACGATGTTCGCCCCGCTCGAATTGCCGGTCGGCATCGTAACGGCCACAATCGGCGGGCCGTTTTTTCTCTGGCTGCTTTTCAGGAGAACGCGATGACGCGACGGATGCTCCTTCTCGCGCTGGCGATGGCGACCTTGGTCGGCGCCGCGGAACCGCCCACGCGCATCGTCTCGTTGATTCCGGCCGTCACGGAAATGATCTTCGCGATGGGCGAAGGTGCGCGCCTGGTCGGCGTGAGCAGCTACGATCGGTACCCGCCGCAGGTGGAAAAGATTGCGCGCGTCGGCGGCCTGCTCGATCCGAACGTCGAGCGGCTGCTCGCGTTGCGCCCGGACCTCGTCGTCGTCTACAACACGCAGCAGGAACTCAAGCAGCGGCTCGACCGCGCGGCGATTTCCTACTATTCGTACGAGCACAGGGGGCTCCCGGACATCACCGCAACCGTCCGGGCCGTCGGCGCGCGGCTCGGATCGGCCGACGCCGCCAATCGGCTCGCGTCGAGGATGGAGACCGATCTGGAGGCCATTCGCCGATCCGTCGCCGGCACGCCGCGGCCGAAAACGCTCCTCGTCTTCGGGCGCGATCCGGGATCGCTCAGGAACATCGACGCGAGCGGCGGCTACGGGTTCCTCCACGACATGTTGGACGTCGCGGGCGGAGAGGACATGTTCACCGACATCACGAAGCAATCCGTGCAGACGACGACGGAGATGATTCTCGCGCGGCGGCCGGACGTCATCATCGAGCTGCGCTACGGCGACAGCTCGAAGTCGCTCGACGTCAAGCGCGAGCTCGGCGCGTGGGAGGCGCTGCCCTCGGTGCCTGCCGTGAAAAACCATCGCGTTCACCTCCTGGTCGGCGACGAGTTCGTCGTGCCCGGTCCGCGCGTCGTGGACGCCACGCGCAAGCTCGCGGAGACGCTTCACCCCAAATGACGAATTCGCTGAGAAGAGCCTTAACCACGGAGGACACAGAGGACACGGAGGAAGAAGCATTATGGGTTAGCCTTAATGCCATTCGGAAATTCGGGTGTTCATGTCGTCAGATGATCTTGAATTGCATTGGTCCTTCGACCGAGTGTGTCTCCATGAGCCGGGGCCACTTTCTGACGGGCTGACGCACGGCCC
>JACPZV010000262.1 GCA_016195295.1 Acidobacteriota bacterium | reverse complement strand
GACGAGCCGAGACTGGCCGGCCTTTCACGAGCGCCTGAAGAACCTGACGTCGCGGACCGGCGGCCTGCTGAATCGCGGCGCGGGCCGGCAGGCTCGAAGACTGCTTCACCTTCTTCGAGCGGAGCTGGACGAAGCAACCGCCGCGCTGACCCGACCACTCGAGCAGTCGCAACAGCGTATCGCCGATCTGGAGCGATCCGCGGCAAGTGCCGAGCGCGCGCTCGGTGACATCGGCGCCCTCATGTCTTCCGAGCAGGTCACACTCGTGCGATGGCTGACGGCCACGCAGGAGGCGTTCGTGACCGATGCGAGGCCTCGTCTTCAGGAAGCGCTCGACAGGCGGCTGGAGGCGCTCGCCCCCTCGCCGCGGTCTCATTTCCGAGACGAGGCGCTCACCGCCGCGAGCGACGCGGCGCGTCACATCGTGGACGAGTGGGCGCGGCGGCTCGAACCGGAAGTGGAAGCCATGTACGGCCGCGTGATGGCGCGATTCATTGCGCTTGCGAACCGGTTCTTGCTGCAGCTCGCGGAGTCAGGCGACGCGTCGTTCGATCGGTTGCCCAGACAGATCGAGCCCGATGCGGGCGTTCGCGAACGCTCGCGCTTTTTCTTCACGCAGCTGATGCACCTGACCGGGAAGGAGCCATTCGGGTGGCTGCTGGATCGCGTTCGCCCGGCGTTCACGGCCGCCGTCCGGGTGGAGGCGCGCGCCTACGCGGAACGCTTGATCAGCAGCAACGCCAGCCGCGTCGCGCACGATCTGGAAGACCGCGTGTCTGCGAGCCGGCGCGAGCTCGAGCGGGAGCTGCGCTTTCTTCTCACGACGGTCGTGACGTCGGCGCGTCGCGCCGTGGATCGGGCCCGCGAGCGACAGCGTGAAGGTGACGACGCGGTTCGCCGGGAGACCGAGCGGCTCGAGGCGCTGTCCGTGCGCCTTCAAGGGATCGAGCAGGACGTGACTCGCGAGGCCGTGCAGCCATGACGACCGACGGTCGAGAACTGCCGTTCGCCAATCTCGTGGGCCGCGGCCCGATTCTCGAGGTCGTTGCGGATTATCTGACCGCAGGACGCAGCGTCCTGTTGATCGGCCCAACGGGAATCGGAAAGTCCGCGCTCATCCAGGCGCTCGCCACACCGCGGCTGACGATTTTTGATCCGTTCGAACGGGTGACGCGCGCGCGGGCCGCGCGACTCAGGCGCTCGCTGAATCGCGGAGAGGTGTGTCTGGCGGCGGCATCGGCCCGCGATCGCCGGCTCATCGGCGCGGTTGGGCGGGTGCTCTGGCGCTTCACGACGATCCGAGTTCCGCCGCTCGCGTCGACGGCGATTCGAACGATCATCCACGAGCGCTTCCAGGCGGATGGCTGCGACGCGGGTCGCCTCGATCGCGAGTGGGTGCGGAAGGCGATCGTGGAAGCGCGTGGGCGTCCAGGATACGCCGTCGCGATGGCGACGAGAGCGGCACGCGATCTGCGGGCGGGAGTGTCGCCGGCCGACCCAAGGCTGATGGTCCTCGACGTTCGCATCCTGGCGGCTTCCCGCTCCTCGTGTTCGGCGAACGACCGCAGGCGATCGAGCAATCAGGCTGATGCTGACCTACAATAAGTTCACCATCATGCCCGTTCTCGAACTCATCACCAGCTCCGGTCTCGGCTCGCTGCTCGGTATGCGACACGCGCTCGAGCCGGATCATCTCGCGGCCGTCTCGACGCTCGTCACAGACGAGCGCAGCAGCTACAAAGCCGCGCTTCTCGGCGCGTGTTGGGGACTCGGCCACACACTGACCCTCGTCGTCGTCGGCGCGGCGCTCGTGATCCTGCGCGCCGAGATGCCGGCGCGCGCGGCCGATCTCTTCGAGTTCTTCGTCGCGCTGATGCTGATCGGACTCGGGTTGCGGGCGATCTATCTCGCGGCGCGCCAGGGACCGGCGGGCCCGGTTCACGTGCACCATCACGGCCATGTGGTCCACGAGCATCGAGGCGCGCCCGCGCACATCCACATCGGCGCGTGGACGCTCGCGCGACGACCGCTTCTGGTGGGCGCGATCCACGGCCTCGCGGGCAGCGGAGCACTAACGGCGCTCGTCCTCACGACGCTGCCGTCGACTGCGGCACGGCTGAGCTATGTCACGCTGTTCGGTTTGGGATCGACAGTCGGAATGGCCGCCTTATCCGGCGTGCTCGGCTGGCCGCTCGCGCGCCTCGGCAGTCATCGTCTGATCGCGCGCGGCGTGTCGCTGGCCGTCGGCTGCGTGTCAACGACGCTCGGGCTCTGGTGGGGATACCCGCTGATCGGGAAGTTGTTCTGACGCTGATAGTGTGAAGTCTGAAGTCTCAGGTTTTCACTTCTAGGTTTTCACTTTTCACTTTACTAATACTACCCAGCTCACCGGCACCGACTCAGGCGGGTAGCACACTTTGTCGTCGCACGCCTGGAAGCTCAGCGTGCCGGCGACGCTCACCGTCGATCCCGATTTCGCCGACTTGCCGAGCGTCACGTCCTGCGTGATGCGAAACGGCTTCTGGAACACGGGCACGTGTTCGTTCAGCGGCTCGAAAAACAGGATCTCCGATTTCGGGAACGTCGCCTTTCCCGCTTTGACGTCCGCCTGCGGATTCAGCTTCAGCGCGACGGCGATGTAATCCTTCGCGCCTGGCGCGTAGACGTGAATGCCGGGCTTGGGCGCGACATCGACGAACAACGACAGCTTCGCGCCGGCTTTCCCGCCGACTTCGGCCGGCGAGGCTGTGACGGTGGCGTGACGATTAGCGGGAGTTGACGTGAGTTGAGCGACAAGAGTGACAAGAAGGGCGATTCGCATAATGAACATTCTATAGAGGCTGGGCGCTGGGGACTAGTCTCGAACCGTTCACTTGATCAGAATCGTTTGCGGGAACTGCGCGTACCAGCCGAACCAGAATGCCCGCTGCGCGCTCAACCTCGGCGCTTCAACTCCCGGACTCCCCCGCAGCGACAGCGACGTTTCGGTCACCTGCCACGTTCGGCCGGTCGTGTCGACGATCGTTGGGCCGCTTCGTTGTTCAGCAAGTTCTGCGTCCGTTCGGTACACGCGATTGGCGCCGCCGGGCGTCGTCACCACCACGAAACGATCGTGCGCGGCGGAGAACGCGAACACCGGGTGCTTGCGCAGGAGCTGGGTGTCGATCGCTACCGGGACCACGAGACCGGGCTGCGTGCGGTCGGTCAGACGCATCACGAGCACTTCGGCCTTGTTCCGCAGTCGGGCGTCGGTCTTGGAGACGCTGAACATGAGGCGATCCGTGGAAAAGTAATCACGGTACGCGGCGCCTTCCGCGTAATCGCGCTCGTACCCCGTCTCGAGCGACAGCACCGTGGTGTCCGGGTGCTCCAGCCGCCACTCCTTCCACGTCGTCGTGACGGTCGGCCTCGAGACGAGGGCAACGCCTGTGCCGACCAGCGGTCCCACGACCGGTACACCTTCGAACGTCGACCACAGTGATTTCGTTTCTTCGTCGAACATCAGCTTGTTCGAGCGGTAGAGCAATCCGCTCGTGCCGAACAGGAACGCACGTCCACCAGCGCGGCTCTCGAACGGGATCACGGTGCCGCACAACGTGCAGTAGACGATGGTCAACTCGACGCCGCCGAGGCGATCGGTCGCCATCTCGTGCCAGGCCAATATCCGCTTGGGATATGCGCGCGCCTCGCCGTTGACCAGGAGACCGAACACCACGTTGGAATTCCCCAGATACGTCGCAGCCGAGGCTGGAAGCACGCGCGGATTGCGCAAGGGCGGGATGCCGTTGACCCGTACGCCGCCCCAATCGATTTCGTCCAGGCGGATCGTCGCGGGAACGCCGGCGGGAAAGAAGTTGCGAAACCGCGGATCGAGCTGTGCGTACACGAGGCCTTTGAAGACCGCGTACTCGGGATGCGGATCGTACGGCAGCGTCCACATCCACTCGCGCCAGCGATTCAGGTCGCCTCCGAACGAATGATGAGTCTGTCGCTCGAGAAAGCCGACGAGGCGGCGACGGATCGGCGATCCAGAGTTTTCACGTTCGAAGAGTGTGGCGGCCGAGTCGTCGCGCTGCGCGCTCGGATCATCGTCGATTCTGAAGGGGATCTCCGGGAGCTGCGAGACGCGAGGCGGCAGCCGTCGCATCAGTCGGGCCATGTCGACGAACATCGCCGCGTAGCCGTCTTTCCACGCGGCCGCGATCTGCGCCATGGCGCTCCTGGCGATCCGATCATCGGGGGACGTCGCCTCGATGAACCGCTCGATCGGGGGATCGGACGCTGTCGCGCTGAGCGCGACTCCACAGAGCACAACCGCGATGGAGCGGACCGCCCGCGGACGTTTCACCTCGATGGTCAATCCCAGTTCCCGAAGCGCGAAGCGCGTGGCGAGAGTCATGATCTGATGGACTTCGCGAAGGCGAGGGCGACGACCTCGTCGGTGGGCATATCCGACATCGCCACACAGACCACATCGCCTTCGCGCCAAAACACCGCAGTCACGGCCCCGCGTTTGTACACGAGGAAGGTGATGTCGTTGTGGTCACGACGCTCGTTCGGCTCCGGTAACTCCGAAAGGTCGCCGCGGTACATTCCGCAGGTCAGTGTTCGGTTGTCCGGCCCGGAATAGGTATAAAGGGCGATGGGGTGGGTGAAGATCTGGTCGACGCGGCCGCCGACGAGGCGATAACCCATCATCCCGAGATCGAACACGCGCACATTGAAGGAAACGCGCCCGCTGAAGAATCGCTCCAGGACAGCGGGATCTGATGTGACGATATCGAAGGCGCGCTCGCCGGCCTTCGAAGCCTCGTAGCTGCGAATTGCGGACGCCGGCACATCCTCACGACGGCTCACATACGCCGCGATCGCGACCGCTGCCGCCGCGCCGAGCACGTAGGCGAGAATGCGCCTTCTCGGCACGCCGCGGCCGTTCTGCTGCTCGGCGTCCGATGCTCGCTGGAGGCACACCGCCACATCGCGCCTCACGTCGCCCGGCGCGGTCAGTCGCGGCACCAGTCGCGCCAGCTCGCGACCGCGCCGAAGCTCGTCGAGTTCCGCGCGACATCGAACACAGCCGTCCACATGGGCCTGGATCGTGGCGTGCTCCGCGGGACCAAGCAGACCCTCGACGAGATCCTGCAGCTCGAGCTCAGGGTGATTGGCGTCGATCATGGGTCCCGCCGCTCGGCTGCGTCGTAATCGCGAAGGTGCGCAGCCAACATCTTCCGCGCTCGGAACAGTCTCGATCTCACGGTACCGACCGGACAGCTTAAGACGTGTGCCGCTTCCTCGTACGACACGCCCTCCGCGTCGACCAGCATGACCGTGCTGCGGAAATCCTCCGGCAGCTGCGCCAACGCCTCCTCGATATCGGCTTCAGCGACTGCCCGCGCCGGCGTGAGGCGCTCTCGCGGCGCCGACACGGGCACGGATCGCTCGCGGTCATCGACGCCGACAAACACCGGCTCCCGCCGGTCGCGATGGTACTGATTTACGAAGATCGAATACGTGATGGTAAACAGCCACGCCTTGCAGTTGGTTCCTGGAGTGAAGCCGCGGAAACGCTCGAACGCACGAAGAAACGTCTCCTGCGTGAGATCGTGCGCGTCCTCACGTCTGCGGGTGAGCCGCAGGGCGAAGCTGTAGACCGCGTCGAGATGAGGAAGCGCTTCGCGCTCGAACCCGCCCCGGAGGTCGCCGGTCGAGCGGAGGATCGAGGTCGTCGAAACCACGGCTGCTGCGGATCCTATGCCGGTTTGACGCCAGCCGGCCGGACGACGGTTCAGCCTCGCTGCCGGGTGGCTGGGAACTTTTTGCGCCACGCCAGTGTTCAGTACAAGGTGCAGTTTTACTGAGGGGCCGCATCCGCACGATGCGGATGGAGGAGAACAACCATGCGTTCGACGACAATAACCGTACTCGCCCTGTGGCTGTGGAGTGTGCCGGCACGGGCCGACTCGCGCTACGACGTCGGCCTGTTGCTCGGTTCGACGCACGCCACCGATGAAGGCGCAGTGCTCGTTTTCGATCCGGCGAGGACGTATCAGGCGACGTTCAACGCGCGATTCTGGAAATCCGACGCGGTAGCGCTTTCCTTCGAGGTGGCGTTCATCGCTTCTCCGGCGTTCCTCGTGACGACGGCGAATCCGCAATTGCCGAAGGAATATGCGTCGCTGTACCTGACACCGGGTCTGCGCGTCACGGTCCTTCCGGATCACCCAGTGGCGTTTTTTGCGGCCGTGGGTGGAGGCTACGCTCGCTATTCGGAGTCGAAGGTCCGACGTGACGAGAGCCCGAACCCGCAACAGCGCGACACCGACACCGGGGCGCTGCAGTTTGGCGGAGGCGTCGAGGTGCGCGGCTTCAAGTGGCTGGGATTTCGCGGCGAGATTCGCGACGTCTTTACGGGCGCCAGGAATTTTTCCATCGCGACGCCGCAACCGCGCGTGCACAATGTGGTCGGTTCCGGTGGACTCGTGATTCGATTCTGAATCGCCGTGCGCATGCGGCCCAGCGTTCTGGCGCCGGTTCGACCGCTGCTCGTCGCACTGTCGAGCGCCATGCTTGTGTCGGCGCCAGTGGCAGCGCAAGAGCGTCCGATTGACGTCGAGCGGTCCACAATCACCATCTTCGTCGACAAGGGCGGGCTGTTCTCTGCCTTTGCCGACAATCACCTCATCCGAGCGCCCATCGAACAGGGGCGACTGACCGGCACGAATCAGCTGTCTGTCGATCTGGCGATCAAGTCGACGCGACTGGCCGTCGTCGATCCTTCGTTGGCGCCGGACAAACGCGCAGAGGTGCAGCGCCGGATGCTCGGCCCAGAGGTGCTGGACGTGTCGCGATATCCCGACATCCGTTTCGTGTCGACCCGCATCCTGCCGAAAACCGACGACACATGGGAGGTGACTGGAGACTTGACGCTCCACGGCGTCTCGCGCCGAGTGACGACGCTGGTCACGCGCCGTGGCGATCGCTATCGCGGGGAAGCGCGCATTCGTCAACGGGATTTCGGCATCGAGCCGATCAGGGTCGCGGCCGGGACGGTCACAGTAAAGGACGAGCTGCGGATCGAGTTTGAGATCGTTGCTGGATCCTGAACAATCGCTGTACTCTTGTCATTCGCATCGTCCGAGCGACCTTGCCGTCCTCAGGAAGTTCACGACTTCGCTCATCGCGTGCACGTTGGCGCAGAGGCAAGCGGCTTACCCGCCCTGCGCGCTGTGTGCCAGGGGCTAGAAGGACACTCCTGGCCTCCAGTCCCTAGCCTCCAGCCCCCGGCATAGAATAATTCCCGATGCCGACGCGTATCCTGATCGTCGAGGACGATCCGGACATCGCTCAACTCGTGGTCCGCTATCTCGAGAGAGCGGGTTTCCTGACCGAGCACATCGCATCGGGACGTGACGCGCTGCAGGCGATCGCGGCGACGCCGCCGGACCTGCTCGTCCTGGACGTCATGCTGCCCCACGTCGATGGCCTCGAGATCTGTCGGCAGCTCCGCGCCAGCAGTGGGACAGCGGGCCTTCCGGTCATCATGCTGACGGCTCGCGCCGAAGAGTCAGAGCGCATCGGCGGCCTCGAGCTGGGCGCCGACGACTACCTGGCCAAGCCGTTCAGTCCGGGCGAACTGGTCGCTCGCGTCCGCGCGCTGCTGCGCCGCGCGCGACCTGCCGGCTCGGCTCAAGCTGCGCGCCCGATTGAGTACGGACCCATCCAGTTGAACGCCGAGCAGCACGTGGTCACCAGCGAGGGACGACCCGTGCCTCTGACAGCCAAGGAGTTTCTCCTCCTCGAGTATCTGCTCCGGCACCGCGGACGCGTGCTGTCGCGCGACCTGTTGCTGACCGACGTGTGGGGGTACCGGTACACCGGTGGCACACGGACCGTCGACGTCCACGTCCGGCGTTTGCGCGAGAAACTGCCGCTGCTCATCGAGGCGCTCGTCACGGTGCCCCAGTTCGGCTACAAGCTGAGCGATCCACCTCCGTCCCGCACACCGTGACGCCGTTGCGCAGCCGGGCCACCTTCCAGACCAAGTTCTTTTTTGCCGCGCTGTCGGCGGCGGTGATCGCGCTGGCAGTCGCCGTCGTGCTCTTCTCGGCGACGTTACGGAGTCAAACCGATGCCCGCATCGAGGCCACGCTGACGGCCGAAGCGCGCCTCGCGGCGGATCTGCTCGCGCGCGGCGTCACATTGAGCACGCCGCAAGCCCTCGACGCCGAAGCGGATCAAATCAGCGAGCTGATTGGCGCGCGCGTGACCTTCGTCGCGGCCGACGGCCGGGTCGTCGGCGAGTCGTCCGAGACGCTCGAGGGCATCGCCGCGATGGAGAATCACGCGCAGCGACCCGAGATCGTCGAGGCGCGCGCAAGTGGCGCTTTTCTCGGCCCGCATCGGCCGGCGCGTGGATCTCATCGCGGACGTGGCGCGGCGCTATCAGAGCGGCGATCTGACGCCGCCGGGGCTCGGGTACGGCGGGGATGAACTGGGCACCGTCGCGCAGGCGCTCGATGAATCGGTGCAGGAGGTCGGGCGCCGGCTGGCCGAGCAGGAGCGCGATCGATCGCGCACCGAGGCCATCCTCGCCGGCATGGTGGAAGGCGTCGTCGTCGTGGACCCGTACGGGCGATTGCATTTGGTCAATCAGGCCGCGTGTCAGATGCTGAAGATCGACCGTCCGGCGATAGGACGACCGTATCTCGAAACCATCACGCTCCCCGCAGTGGCGGAGTTGCTCGCAAAAACGCTGGGCGGGCGGACACCGGAAGTGCTGGAGTTCTCGCCGCCGCTCGAAGAATCGCGCGCGATCATGGCACGCGCCGCGCCGACGTCGGGCGGGTTGACATACGGCGCGGTGCTCGTGCTTCACGATATTTCCGATCTGCGCCGCGCCGATCAAATCAGGCGCGATTTTGTCGCCAATGTTTCCCACGAGCTCCGGACCCCGCTGACGGCGATTCGCGGATACCTCGAAGCACTCGGGGAGGGCGACGCGAGCGCTGAAGAGCAGCAGCGCTTTCTCGACATCATCGGGCGGCATGCGCAGCGGATGGAACGCCTGGTGAAGGACCTGCTGCGGCTGGCGCGGCTGGACGCGGGCCAGGAGACGCTCGATCTAGCCGCCTGCGACACGCGCAAACTCGCCGACACGGTCTTCATCGATCTGGCGCCCGAAGCCGAGGCGCGACGTCAACGTCTCGACGTCGCCATCGGGGCCGGCGCCGAGATCGTGCGCGCCGATCCGGCAAAGTTGCACGATGCGCTGCGGAATCTGGTGGCCAACGCGATCAGCTACGCGCCCGATGGCACGACGATCCGCGTCGAAGCCGCGCCGGACGATGGACGCGTCGCGCTCTCGGTGTCGGATGAAGGGCCGGGTATTCCCGAAGAAGATCTGTCGCGCGTATTCGAGCGGTTCTACCGCGTGGACAAGTC
>JACPZV010000332.1 GCA_016195295.1 Acidobacteriota bacterium | reverse complement strand
CGGAGGCGCGGGAAAGCATCAAAGCCGATACCGGCATCTTCGGCCAGGACCGGTGGACCATCAAGCGGGCCACGATTAACGCCGGGGTGCGCCTCGACTGGTACATCGGCGAGACGGGCGAGGGAGACCTGCTGGCGGGCCGGTTCTACGCGGGCAAGCACTTCGGAGCGTGCGCGGATGGCGTGAACAATCCGGCGGCGGGATGCGTGGGACAAGTACAAAACTGGAAGGATATCAGCCCGCGGCTGGGCATCTCGTACGACGTGTTCGGCAACGGCAGGACGGCCGTGAAGACGTCGATTGCGCGCTACGTGAACGGCGACGTGAACACCACGACCGGTCAGAACAATCCGGTGGGCACGGTTCCGACCTTCACCACCTACAACTGGAATGATCTCGACAAGAACGTTTCGATCTTCAACGCGGACGGCTCGGTGCAGTCCAACGAGCTGACGGCGGGAGCAGCGACGAACGCAAACTTCGGCAAGGGCGTGGCGACCACCGTTCAAGATCCGGCCACGCTCGTCGGCTGGGGCGTGCGCGGCTACAACTGGGAGTACGCCGCAAGCGTGCAGCACGAGCTCATGCCGCGCGTCTCGGTGAACGGTGGGTACTATCGCCGGTGGTTCGGCAACCAGATCACGGTCCAGAACAGAGCGCTCAGTGTCGACGGTTCGAGCTTCGATGGCCCGTTCTGCATCAACACACCGAGCGACGCGCGTGTGCCTGCCAGCGGGACACAGCTGTGCGGGTTGTACGACCTCAAGTCGGCCTTCGTCGGCAAGGTGGACAACTTCCGGACCTTCGCGGATAACTTTGGTGGGGTCTCGAATATCATCCAGGGCTTCGACATCTCGACGGTTGCGCGGTTCAGCCGGGGCACGTACTTTCAGGCCGGCATCAACGCCCAGAAGACCGACACCGACACCTGCAACGCCCCGGTCATCGGAGTAGTCAGTCAGGTGGGCAATCCCGAAAAGATATTTTGCAAACAGACCTTCCCGTACCGGCCGGACGTGAAGGTCGTTGGTTACACCACGATTCCGCTCCAGGTGCAGATCAGCGGCACGTATCAGTTCACCCAGGGGCCGAACCTCCTCGCGTCGTGGACGGCGACCAACGCCGCGCTCACGGCGGCGGGCTCGACCCTCGGGCGCGCCCTGGTCTCGTCAAGCAAGACGTTCAACATCATCGAGCCGGGGTCGATTTACGGCGACTACCTCAACCAGCTCGACTTGCGTGCGTCCAGGCGGTTCAAGATGAACCGGGGGACGTTCCGGGTGGACGCCGACGTGTACAACGTGTTCAACAGCAACTGGGTGTTCAGGCAGAACAACACGTTCTCTCAAGCGGCGACGAGCCAGTGGCTGCGACCGACCGACGTGCTGCAGGGGAGGTTCTTCAAGATCGGCGGGCAGTTCACCTTCTAATCGGTTGGTTCCCGTGCGGGGCCGGGCGTCGATCGCCGGGTTCGTCCTGGCCTTCGCACACCCCGGCTCCGCCCAGGACGCTGTTGACGGTGTCGCGAGGCGAAGCAGCTAGTACCTGCTGATCATGGTTCGATCTGGCTCGTCCGGCGCGACGACGCAGAGTCTTCACGCTCCCTCTCGGTGGATTCTCACCCCCTGGCAGGATCTGGTGCTGTTTGTCGGGACCCCCCTGTTGATCATCCCGGCTTTTCTCGCCGCCCAGGCGCGGTGGAGGGTCGAAGATCTGTCGCTGTTTGTCGCCTCCTTCGGCGCCATCGGACATCATCTGCCCGGGATGCTGCGGGCGTACGGCGATCGCGCGCTGTTCCAGCGCTTTCGATGGCGATTCTCGATCGCGCCGATGTTTCTGGCGGCGACGTGCCTGTTGTTCGCCCTGCGCGACCTGAACGGCATCGTGCTGGTCGTGTACTTGTGGGGCGTGTGGCACGGTCTGATGCAGACCTACGGATTCGTTCGCATCTACGACGCCAAGGCGGGCCCATCGTCTCCGTGGACGGCGCGTCTGGACCATGCGATGTGCGTGACGTGGTTCGCGACCGCGGTCCTGGTGTCGCCGAGCCGCATGACGAACATCTTGAGCGTGCTCTACACGTCCGGCGGCGCGCTGATCGAGGCGTCGACCATCGAGGCGCTCCGCGCGACATCCATCTACGTGACCGGCGCCGTCACGGCAGCCTTTCTGTTGCACGCCGCATGGATGTGGCGTCGCGGACAACCCCCGAGCCAGGTCAAGCTGCTGCTGATGGCCACCAGCTTCGGCTTCTTCTGGTACACGAACGTGCTGGTCAGCAACATGCTGGCCGGCATTGCCCTGTTCGAGGTGTTCCACGACGTGCAGTACCTGTCGATCGTCTGGATTTACAACCTGAATCGGGTGCAGAAGGATCGCGGAGTGGGCGCGTTCACGCGGTTCCTGTTCCGGCGCAGCGGCGCGCTGGTCGGCGTGTACGTGGGGCTCGTGGTCGCCTACGGATCCCTCAACTTGGTGTCAACGGCCATGTCGACCGGCCTGCTCAAGCGGATGCTGACGGGGCTGCTGGCGGCTTCCGCGCTGCTGCACTTTTATTACGACGGGTTCATCTGGAAAGTGCGCGAGCGCACGACACGACAGTCCCTCGGCCTCAGCGGCGGATCGCCCGACCATGCGCTGAACGTTCAACCGGGGTGGTTGATTCACGCAGCGAAATGGAGCCTGTTCGTGCTACCCGTCGCGATGCTGGGTTTCGCGGAGGTGCAGGGGCGCGCACCGGAACTGGACCGTGCGCGCGCGATCGCGCAGGCTGTGCCCACCAGCGCGCTGGCGCAAGAACATTTCGGCGTACTGCTGGCTGGTGCCGGCAGGAGTGACGAGGCCGTGGCCCGGTTGCGCGAAGCGGTGCGCCTCGATCCGAATAATGCGGAGGCGCAGTCCAACCTGGGAGTCAAGCTCGCCCAACTCGGTAGGCTCACCGAGGCCGTAACGCACTATCGCGAGGCAATCCGGATCGAGCCCGGGGACGCGTTGACGCAGACCAACCTGGGCAACGCGCTCTCCCGGTTGGGTGAATTCCCGGAGGCCATCCGGCACTTCGAGGAGGCGCCGCGCATCAGCCCGAATCGTGTCGACGCGCACATCGACTTGGGCGCCGCGCTCCTCAGACAGGGCGCGCTCGACGAAGCCATCGATCACTTCCGCGAGGTGCTGCGCATCAGCCCCAACCAGCCGCAGGCCCTCGCCAATCTGGCGCTTGCGCGCGAGTTGCGGGACCGGCGCCGCCCGAACTCTGTCGACCCGGAGCAGGGGGTCCCGTCCACCTCCCGGCCACCGGAAAAGCGGTGATCACTCCGCCTCTCGTGCTGGCGCTCGCGGCGGCGCTCCCGTTGTCGCAGGACGCCCATCATACAGTCGCCAGTCGCCAGTCGTCGGTCGCCAGTCTGACGATCCTCGAGATCGCGAAGCGACCGGCGCCGCTACGCACGGGCATCGGCTCCGCACACGACGATGTCGCCGCGTCGTCGAAGCAGGCGCAGGCGTTCTACGATCAGGGCCTCGCGTACGCGCACTCGTACGTCTGGCTCGAAGCCGCGCGCTCGTTCAATCAGGCGCTGTCGCTGGATCCGAAGCTCGCGATGGCGCTCTCGGGTCTGAGCCTGGCCTACACGGAGCTGAACGCTCCCTCCGCGGCGCGCGACGCGCTCGCGCGCGCGCAGGCGCTCGCGACGGGCGATCACGAGCGGCGCCACATTGCCGCGCGCACGCTCCAGATGGCGGCCGAAGCCGCGCCGGCCGATGCTGCCAGGCTGACCGCCTACCGCCGGGCGCTCGACGAGGCGCTGAAGCTGTACCCGCAAGACGAGGAATTCTGGCTCGCGAGAGGGCAGGCGGAATCGCCCGATCCCGGCGAGCGGGGGCAGGGCAGCGTCGCGGGCTCGGAGCCGTACTACAGGAAAGCCCTCGAGCTTGGCGCGATCCATGTCGCGGCGCATCATTACCTGACCCACCTCTACGAGAACACGGGTCGGATCGCCGAGGCGCTGACCGAGGGCGCGACCTACGCGGCGCTGGCGCCGAACGTGCCGCACGCGCGCCACATGCACGGACATGACCTGCGCAGAGCCGGACGAATAGACGAGGCGATCGTGGAGTTCGTGGCGGCCGATGCGCTCGAGCAGCAATACTTCAAGAGCGAGAAAATCCCCGCCGAGTACGACTGGCACTACCAGCACAACCTCGATCTGCTGGCGACGTCGTATCAGTACGTCGGCCAGATGTTCAGGCGGCGGCGGACGAAGGCAACGCCGCCCTCCGCCTGATGCGAGGCACGGAAGCCGCCGGGCTTGTCGTCACCGCGTTGCAGGCCTGGCAAGGCGAGTTTCTCCTGCGCACGGGCGATCGCGAGAAGGCGCGTCCGATGCTCGAAACCGTGGTGCGCGAAGCGCGAGCGGCCCCCGGGCCCGATGCCTGGGTGCAGGCGCTCTTCACGATCGACGCCATCGCCCGTGCCGCGCGCGAGGTCGGCGACTGGGATTTCGCCGCGTGGGCCGCCCGTCAGATGATGGAACACGATCCCAACTACGCCGGCTCGCACTACGCGCTCGCGCTGGTCGCGCAGCATGCGGGCGAGCTGCGCACGGCGGCGGCGGAGTTCGCGCTCGCCGGAAAGTACTGGAGCAAAGCCGATCCAGATTTGCCAGAGCTGAAGACGATTCGGCAGGGACGTTGATACACTCACGGGAACAGGTTCTGAAGGTTCGAAAGGAGTCAGTCATGAGACAGCAGTGTGCGCGTTTGGCGGCGCTCGCGGTGGTCGTCGTTCTGGGCGCGTCCGTGGCGCTGGCCGGTCAGGCCGCGAAAGTGGATGTGACGGGCAAGTGGGCGTTCAACGTGGAAACCTCCGTGGGCTCGGGCACGCCGACCTTCACGTTCAAGCAGGAGGGCGAGAAGCTCACCGGCCACTATTCCGGTCAGCTCGGCGAGGCGGACCTGACGGGCACGGTGAAGGGGCAAGCGCTCAGCCTGAAGTTCACCGTCGATGTCCAGGGGAACCAGATCGAATGCCACTACGACGGCACGATCGAGAGCAAGGACGCGCTGAAAGGCAAAGTCTCGCTCGTCGGCTTAGGCGACGGCACGTTCACCGCGAAGCGGCAGTAGCCGTGAAGGGACGCGACATGCAGACGACGCTTTGGCTTCTTCTCTTGGTCGGTGCGGTTCTGTCTGCCGGGTGCGGCGGGCCGCAGCCGGCGCCGAAACCGACCCCACCTCACGGACCCGAGCTGTGGGGAGACCTCAAGCCGGTCGTCTCCGTCAAGGAGCTGATGCGGGACATGCTCGATCCTGCCTCTGACTACGTCTTCGACTCGGTCGGTACCGTGATTACCAAAGGAAGAAGGGTCGAGAAGGAGCCGAAGACGGACGAGGACTGGGAGAGGGTCCGAATCGGTGCGGTCACGCTGGCGGAAGGCGTCTACCTCTTGAAGATTCCGCGGCCCTTCGCCCCGCCTGGAGACGAGAACAACAGCACCGGCCCGGAGCCGGAGGAATTGTCGCCGGCTCAAATCAAGGCCAAGCTCGAGGCCGATCCGGTGTTGTGGAACGCGAAAATCGAGGCACTCCGAAACGTGGGGCTCGAGGTCCTCGAGATCGTGAAGAGGAAGGACGTGAAGGAGTTGTGGGACGCCGGCGAGAATCTCGACCAGGCGTGCGAGAACTGTCACATCGAATACTGGTATCCCGGCGATAAGGCCCTGCTGAAGAAACTCGATCGCCGTTTAGAGGAACTCTACGGCCTGCGTCCCGACAGAACCCGTAAGCCCGGGATGGACCCGAAGTAAGTCTTGTAGGGCGGGTCCTTTGGACCCGCCTGGACTGCCGGGTCCGAAAGGACCCGGCCTACTGCGCTCCGCGGCCGCGGCCGTAGTTCGGACGGTAGTGCTGGTGGCAGGTGACGCACGACGCGTAGAGCTGATCGTTGAGCGCGCTCAGCGCCTCGACGTCCTTGCGCTTGGCGGCCTTGAACGCGGCGATGCCGACGTCGAGCAGCAGCTTCGAATCCTGCATCCAGCGATCCTGATCGCGCGCGCGACCCGGCAGCATCATCAGGTTCGCCGACTCCGCTAGCATCATCGTCTTGCCCTGGAGCTCGCCCCACTCGGCCTCGGTCGTCGGCGTTCGCGTCGTGATGTAGAACACCGCGTCCGACGTCGGGTAGAGGACTCTGATCATCAGTTCACTCATCGTGCCGGCCGGTTGATACGCCGGACCTGACGTTGCTTTCGGCGAGGATGACGGGCCTTGTCCCGCCGTCACCGCGGGCGCGGAAGTTGACGGCAGTTGTTCCGCCGAAGCCGCGGGATTCTGAGGCGGCGAGGGCGATGGAGGTTGCGCGAGCAGCGTCGAAGCGGCGAGCAGGAGCCAGGCCAGATTTCGCATGTGCGTATAATACCGAACGCATGTCTCTTTTGAATGATGAGAACATGATTGCGCACAACGCGGATCCCAATCAGTCGAGTGACATGAGGCCGAGGAAGGGAGACAACATGCAGATCGGATCGAGGCGAATGAGGCTTGCTGTTACTGGAGCGACGATCGTGTGGCTGATCGGCGTCGCGTTGGTCGGAGGTGGGAACGGGATGTCCACGCGCGCGGCGGCGGCTTCCTCCAGTCCTTCGAATAAGAAAGCAGAGTGGGGTGCGGTGCTGTCCAACGCCTGCGGCCGTGCGGCATTTGTGCAGGCGGGAGCCCAGGCCGGGCCGCCGCAGCGGCCGCAGATGTCGGAAGAGGCCTTCAAGAACGTCCAAGTGCTCAAAGGAATTCCCGTGGATGAATTCATGGGCGCGATGGGGCTTTTCTCGGCCGCCCTGAGCATGTGCTGCCTGGAGTGTCATGCGCCGGACTGGGCCGCGGACACTCCGAGGAAGCGGACCGCGCGCAAGATGGTGCAAATGGTGGAGACCATCAATCGTGCGAACTTCACGGGACGAAAGGTCGTTACCTGCTGGACCTGTCATCGCCAGAGCGATCGTCCTCAGGTCACGCCGAGCCTCGATGTGGTGTACGGCGAACCAATCTACTGGGCGCCCGACGACCTCTTTCAGCAGGCTGCCGGCGCGCCTTCCCCCGGCCAGGTTCTCGACAAGTACATTGAGGCCGTTGGCGGGGCCGAGCGCGTGGCCAGGCTCACGAGCTTTGTCGGCAAAGGGACGGCCAGCGGGTACGCGGGAGCCTTTAAAAGCCCGGCCGAAATCTATGTCAAAGCTCCCAATCAGCGCACCACGATCATCCACACGGAGGTCGGAGACAAGACGACGACCTTCGACGGTCACGCCGGTTGGCTTGCGTCGCCGGT
The DNA here is from genome assembly GCA_016195295.1 of Acidobacteriota bacterium. Lineage (GTDB taxonomy): Bacteria > Acidobacteriota > Vicinamibacteria > Vicinamibacterales > CAVVIG01 > SRVP-36. Next base: position 1,719 of record JACPZV010000332.1, on the reverse strand, counting down.
CACGCCGGTGCCGGTGATGGATTTGACCGGAGGAGAGCTGGACGGAGCCAGGCTGGACGCGGAATTGTCTTTCCCAGGTCGCATCAAGCAGGTCCTCGGCCAATGGCGAGCGAGCTTGCCGAGCAGCATCGCCGACCGCCGGGTCAATGTTCTTCAGGGAACCGGGGCCGGGGGAGCCGTCGCCACGCTGTACTTCGACGTGGAGTCGGGCCTGCTGACGCGGGTCGTGCGCTACGCCAACTCGGCGATGGGCCGCGTGCCGACGCAGATCGACTTCGAGGACTACCGGGAGGTGGCCGGGGTCAAGATCCCGTTTCGGTGGTCCTTTGCTTGGGTGTCGGGCCGAGATGTCATTGAGCTGAGCGAGGTGCGGCCAAACGTTGCGATTGACGCGGCGAGGTTCGGCAAACCGGCTCCGGCCGTACGGCGCTAGGGCCTCCTGGCACAGTTCGGCTTGAACGCATGTCCCTTTTGCCGTTTTGCAGGTGGTTGGCCGAAACGCCGGGCAGCATCGCGCTTCGCGAATCGTTGTACATGTATCCGCTTGTCGAGTCGGTGCACGTCCTGACGCTGTGCGTGTTTGTCGGGATGACGATCATGCTCGACCTGCGGCTCCTGGGCGTGACGCTCCGCCGCGTCCGCGTCTCCGAGGTGGCCGGCCGGCTCGTGCCGTGGATGGGCGCGGGCTTCGTGGTCATGTTCATCAGCGGCGTGCTGCTGTTCTACGCGATCCCCGTACGCTCGTATCAGAGCGTCTGGTTCCGGGGAAAGGCGATCATGCTGATTCTAGCGGGCGTGAACGCCTGGACGTTCCATTCCGGCGTCTACAAGAAGGTCGCCGAATGGGATCTGTCGGAGATCGCGCCGCGCGCTGCGCGCCGCGCCGGGCTCGCGTCCCTGATCCTCTGGGCCGCCATCGTCGTCTTCGGGCGCATGATGGCTTACAACTGGTTCGACTGCGACAAGCCGCAGCCCAGCGTTATCGTCTGGCTGGCGGGCTGCACGGGCCATGATTCCCACTAGCCCCGTTATCGAGGTCCGTTGATGTCGTCCCTGCCGTCGTTGCTGCCGTTCTTTCAGTGGGCCGAGAAGTCGGCGTTCGGGCAGGCGATGCAGAACTCGGCGTGGGCGTTCGCGACGATCGAATCCGTTCACCTGCTGGCGCTGGCGGCCATCGGCGGCGCCGTGCTGATTGTCGATCTCCGGCTGCTCGGGTTCGGTTTGACTCGTCAGCCGATTCGCGAGCTGGCGCAGGACGCGCAGCCGTGGCTGGTCACGAGCCTGCTCGTGCTGATCGTGACGGGGATCGCGCTGTTCTTTTCGGAATCGATCAAGTGCTACTACAGCACGTCGTTCGCGGTGAAGATGATCTCGCTCGCGCTGGCGATGCTGTTCACGTTCACGGTGCGGCGGAGGGTGGTGGGGATGGATGAGACGCGAGTGCGACCGCTCTATTTCAAGCTGGTCGCACTCGTGTCGCTGATGCTGTGGTTCGGCGTCGGCGCCGGGGGGCGGTGGATCGGATTTTCAGGCTGATTGCGGATCGCGGAATGCGGACTGCGGATTTCAATCCGGCACTAAATCCGCACTCCGCACTCCTCAATCCGCAATCACAGGCCTCCTCGGCCTCTTCCCTTCGGCGCTTCCGTCGGATCCGCGCCGTCGGTCGGCGCGCCCGTGCCCGACGATCCCAGGAACAGCTTCTTGCCGTCCGGGTAC
>JACPZV010000331.1 GCA_016195295.1 Acidobacteriota bacterium | reverse complement strand
CGAGGACATCCCGCTGCTCGCCGATCACTTCCTGGCGAAATTCAGCGGGCAGATGGACAAACACATCAACGGGATCTCCGGTAAGGCGGTCGATCAGCTGAAACGGTACGACTGGCCCGGGAACATCCGCGAACTCGAGAACGTGATCGAACGCGCGGTCGCCTTGGAGTCCACCGCGGCCATCCTTCCCGAGAGCCTGCCGACCGCGATCCGTGGCGAGACGGCACCAAAGACCGCCGCCTCGTCCGACGGGTTGCCCGATTCGGGTTTCGACCTCGAGGCGCACGTGAAGGAAATCGAGCGCGGATACATCGCCGAAGCGCTCAAACGGGCTGGCGGCAACCTGACCAAGGCCGGGAAGCTCCTCGGGCTCGAGTTCAGGCAAGTGCGCTATCTCGTGAAGAAATACAACCTCAAGTGACATTCTCCGTCGGTCCGGGCTGCCAATTCCTGTCACTCGACACTGAATGGCACCCGGCATCCCAACACAGTCATATCTATTAAGTTGTTCATATACAATAGTTTATAGATGTTCGTGCTGCGGTCTTGACGCTGGCATCCTGGTTGCTCAACCTGCCGCCGTGCACAACCGGAAATTTGCCAGGGACACAAACGTCATCGGGTTTCTTTTAGAAGGAGAGAGAGCAATGAAGATGCGCGAATCGAAGGGCTTCACCCTCATCGAGCTGCTGATCGTGGTGGCGATCATCGGCATCATCGCGGCGATTGCCGTGCCCGGACTGCTCCGCGCCCGCATGTCGGGCAACGAAGCGTCGGCTATCGGGTCGCTGCGGGCGATCAACAGCGGGCAGGCGAGCTACTCCTCGAGCTGCGCGGCGGGCGGCTATGCGGTCAGCCTCGTGGATCTCGTGAAGGCGCCGACGGCTGGCGGGTCGGGCTTCATCAGTCCTGACCTGAACTTGAATCCTGTGGTCAAGAGCGGCTACTCGGTTCAGCTGGCTGCGGGGGCCGGCGCTGTGAACATCGGGACGGCGGTGTCGAGCTGCAATGCGACCCAGGCGCAGAGCGACTACTACAGCAACGCGGATCCGGTCACCTTCAACGGCACCGGCACGCGGGCGTTCGCCAGCGACACGCGCGGCACGATCTTCTTCAAAGCGGCGGCCCTCTACGGCGGCGCGCCCGCGGCCGGCGACACGCCGGTTCAGTAAGATCACGTCCTCGCGGGCAGTTCTCGGGGCGGAGGCCAATCGTGGCCTCCGCCCTCTCTTTGTTCCCGCCTTGACGTCGGACGCCTCCTCGGCTACAACTCGTACGTTCCTATGAGCAAACGTGCGGCGCTTCTCGCCTTCAGCTGTGCGTTAGTCGGGCTCGGCGCTTCGGTTGCCGCGGCCTACGTGCATTACCATTTGCTTTACGATCCCGCCTATTCGAGCTTTTGTGACGTCAACGCGACGATCAATTGCACGCAGGTCTACCTGAGCCGCTTCAGTACCGTGCGCGGCGTGCCGGTCGCGATCTTCGGCGCGTTGTGGTTCGTCGTGGCGGGACTGTTGTCAGTCAGCGGCTTGACGGCGCGTCCAACGGTTCGGGAAAACGTGCCCGGCTATCTCTTTGTGGGTTCCACCCTGGCGCTCGCCGTGGTCCTGTATCTCGGCTATGCCTCGTTCGTGCTGCTCCGCGCCGTTTGTCTGGTGTGCCTGACCACGTATGCCGCCGTGATTGGGCTCTTTCTGGTGTCGGGCGCGGCGACCTCATTCCCCATGACTAGCTTGCCACGCCGTGACACGCGCGACCTTCGCGTCCTTGTAACCAGTCCGCTCGCCATCACGATCGCCGTGCTGTTTTTCGCGGGCGCGGCGTCGACGCTCGCCTTCTTCCCGCGCGAAGAGGCAAGGGCGACGGGCGAGTCGGCTCCGCCCGCGCCCACGCAAGACCAGCGCTCGGAGTTCGAGCGTTGGTACGCCTCGCAGCCGCGCGTGCCGCTCATCATCCCGAACGACGGCGCCAAGGTGCTGGTCGTGAAGTTCAACGATTTTCAATGCCCGGCGTGCGGTCAGTCGTATCTGCAGTACAAGCCGATCTTCGAGAAGTACGAGGCCGAGCATCCGGGCGCGGTCAAGCTGGTGCTCAAGGATTACCCGCTGAACCGCGACTGCAACGAGGCGCTCGCGCAGACGATCCATCCCGCCGCGTGCGACGCCGCCGTCGCGGTGCGCCTGGCGCCGCGCAATCGGGTCGAGGCCATGGAAGAGTGGCTGTACACACATCAGCCGGCGATGACGCCGCCCTCCGTGCGGCAGGCCGCGCGGGACATCGCCCAGATTGGCGACTTCGACGCGAAGTACGCCGCGACGATCAGCCTGGTCAAGGGCGACGTCGCGCTCGGACGGCAGCTGGGAATCAAGGCCACGCCAACCTTTTTCATCAACGGCGTGAAGATCGAGAGCGCCATGGCGCCGCAGTACTTCGACCAGGCCATCGCGTACGAACTTCAGCACGCCTCGACAAAGTGACGCGCATGAACCACAAAGCGCACAGCGTCGTGTTCTTCGTGGTTCGTAACCATGCCAGCGCTCGCGACGTTTGAGCTGACCAAGGACTATGCGGTCGGATTCTGGCGCAAGCGCCCGTACCGCGCGCTCGATCGCCTGACGCTCGACGTCGCGCCGGGCGAAGTCTTCGGCTTCCTCGGTCCCAACGGCGCGGGAAAAACGACGACGTTGAAGCTGCTGATGCAGCTGGTCTTTCCGACCGCGGGCCGCGCCGAGATCCTGGGTCGGCCGCTTGGTGATCTCGAGGTCAAACGTCGCATCGGCTACCTGCCGGAACATCCGTACTTCTACGACTACCTCACGGCCGAAGAGCTCCTGACGTACTTCGCCGGGCTGTTCGGCTACACGGGCGCCGCGCGCCGCGCGCGCGCGGACCGTCTGCTGGACGAGGTCGGCATCGGCGCGGAGCGACGGCTCCACCTGCGCAAGTTTTCGAAGGGCATGCTGCAGCGCGTCGGCATCGCCCAGGCGATCATCAACGATCCCGAGCTGGTGGTGTTCGACGAGCCCATGTCGGGCCTCGACCCGCTCGGACGGCGCGACGTCCGGTCGCTGATTCTGCGCCTGCGCGATCGCGGTTGCACGGTGTTCTTCAGCTCGCACGTGTTGAGCGACGCCGAGGCGCTGTGCGACCGCGTGGCCATCCTCGCCAACGGCCGGCTGGCGGCGATGGGACGATTGACGGACATGGTGCCGTTCCAGGCAAGCGGCTGGGAGCTGGTGATCGCCGGCGCCAGAGACGAGGCGATCAACGCCCTTGGCACGCGCGTGCGCCGCGCCGTCCGTCTCGGCGAGGGCCGCTACACGCTGGAACTGCCGCCCGATTGCCCGCCCGAGCGGTTGGTCGGCGAGCTGACGGCCGAAGGCGCGCACCTCATTTCGCTGAACCCGATTCGGCAGACGCTCGAGGAGTTCTTCGTGCAGCACGTGACGTCACAGGAGGTGACGGGCCTGTCGCGCGGGCTCGAGGCGGACGGAGGACGGCCGTGAAAGCCACGGCGTGGATCGCCCTCAACGTCTTTCGCGAATCGGTGCGCGACAAGGTCCTCTATAACCTCGTGTTTTTTGCCATTCTCTTGATCGGCGCGTCGTACTTGATCGGACAGTTGACGGCGGGGCAGGACGTCAAGATCATCAAGGACCTCGGGCTCGCGGCGACGTCGATCTTCGGCCTGTTCATCGCGGTGTTCATCGGCATCGGTCTCGTGTCGAAAGAGGTCGAGCGGCGCAGCATCTACTCGCTGCTGGCGAAGCCGATTCACCGCTACCAGCTCGTGATCGGGAAATACTGCGGCCTCGTGCTGACGCTGGTCGTGAACGTCGCCGTCATGGCCGCGGCGCTCTACCTCGTCTTGGCGTACATGGCGTGGGGCGTTTCGCCCCAGGCGGCGCGCATTTGGGACGCGCCGGCCCTCGACCCCGCGCTGCTCAAGGCCATCACCTTGCTGCTCGTCGAGCTGACCGTCGTCACAGCGATCGCGCTGTTCTTCTCCACGTTTTCCACGCCGCTCCTCTCGGCGGCGCTGACGTTCGGGTTCTACATCGTCGGCCATTTCACCAACGATCTGCGCAACTTCGCGGACCTGGTCGAATCCCGCGCGGCCACGCGACTGGCGCGTGGCCTTTCGTGGGTGCTTCCCAACCTTGCGCAGTTCGATGTGCGGGCGGACGTCGTCCACGGGCAGCGCGTGGCCCTCGGCTACATGGGCATCGCTTGCGCGTATGCCGCCGTTTACGTCGCGATGCTCCTCGCGATCTCCGTCCTGATCTTCTCGCGCCGGGACTTCAAGTAGATGCGGGATCGCCCAGCGCTCGCGATCGTCGGCGTCGCGGTTTTCGCCGCCCTGATGGGAGCGGCTTCCGTCGAGCTGCAGGCGGTGCGCGACCGCGTGTACCCACCGAGGGAGATGGACGCGGACTCGCTGTACATCCAGTCGGGCGCCGCGCTGCGGCGCCTCACCGTGGCGTACAACGCGCTGGCCGCGGACGTGTACTGGATTCGTACCATTCAGTACTTCGGCGACGCGAAGCGTCGATTCGCGTCGCTGGCTGGCGGCGCCGATGCCCCGCGTGCGATCGCCCCGGCAAACTTCAGCGGGTACTCGCTACTGTATCCGCTGCTCGACCTCACCACCTCCCTCGATCCGCGCTTCAACATCGCGTACCGCTTTGGCGCCGTCTTTCTGGCGGAACCGTATCCGGGCGGTCCCGGCCGTCCCGATCTGGCGATCGTGCTGCTGCAAAAGGGACTGCGCGAACGACCCGATAAATGGGAGTACATGGAGGACATCGGGTTCGTCCACTACTGGTACCGTCACGACTACCGCGCGGCAGCCGACTGGTTCCGGAAGGCGAGCGAGGGGCCCGGCGCGCCCTGGTGGTTGAAGTCGCTTGCGGCGACGACGCTGACTCAAGGGGGCGATCGGCAGTCGTCGCGCGTGATGTGGGAGGCCATCCGGCAATCGTCGGAGATCGAGTGGCTGCGCCAGGACGCCGAGCGCCGGCTCCTGCAGCTCCAGGCCCTCGATCAGATCGACGCGCTGCAGCGGACGGTCGACGAGTACGAGCGGCGCGGTGTGCTGCCTGGCATCCCGGTCGATCCGACTGGGACGACCTACGCGTTGACCGGCGGCCGCGTGACGCTCGCGCGCGCGTCTCGTTTGTGGCCGCTGCCCGACGAGCCGCAGCGCCTCGACAGCCGGCCGCCTTCATGATTGACACGCTGCCTCCGGCCTTCATGCTCGTCGCGGCCGCCGCGTTCGGCGCCGTCGTCGGCAGCTTCCTGAACGTCTGCATTTACCGTCTGCCGCTCGGCAAGTCGGTGGTCTGGCCCACGTCGGCGTGCCCACACTGCAGCCGCGCCCTCGTGTGGTACGAAAACATCCCCGTCCTGAGCTACCTCGCGCTCGGCGGGCGCTGCCGCACGTGCCGCGTCTCGATCGGCGTTCAGTACCCCATCGTCGAGGCTCTGGCCGCGGCCATGTTCGTGCTGGCCTGGTGGCTGTACGGCCCAAGCCTGTTGCTCGTCTCACGCCTCATGTTCGGCTGCGCGCTCATCGTCTTGTTCGCAATCGATCTGAAACATCATCTGCTGCCGAATGCGATCACGCTGCCCGGCATCGTCGTCGGATTCGCGTTCAGCTTTTTCGTCGAGCCCGGCTGGGTGGCGTCGCTGATCGGCATTCTCGCGGGCGGCGGGGCATTGTACGGTGTGGCCGAAATCTACTACCGCGTGCGGCGGGAGGAAGGACTCGGCATGGGCGACGTGAAGATGTTGGCGATGATCGGCGCGTTCGTGGGTTGGAAGCTCACGTTGGTCGCGTTGATGATGGCGTCGCTCAGCGGATCGGTCATCGGCCTTGTCATCATTGCCAGCAGGCGCGGAGGGATGAAGTACGCGTTGCCGTTTGGAACGTTCCTCGCGCTGGGTGCGGCGGCGGCGGCCACGGTCGGCCCCAGCGTGCTCGACTGGTACTTGGGCTTCTGGCGATGACGCTTTCCCCGAGCGCGTACGCGCTGCTCGGCCTGACGGCGATCGTCTCGGGCCTGGTCGCCGTCCTGACGTTCGCGCTCCTGCGGCTCGGGGCGGCCGCGCGCGACACGCGGCGCGCGCTGCGCGGAGATCGGATGGAGACCGCGCTTCTCTCCGCGGCGCTGCAAGAAGCCGTCACGAAACTCAAAACGCAGGAGCGGGTGATGGCGGCCCGCGCCGACGCCTCCGAGCGGTTGAGCGGAGAAATCGTCGCCAGCCTCACCGCGGGCCTGTTGGTGGCGGGACTCAACGGCGAGCTGCGCATTATCAACCCGGCCGGTCGTCGCATGCTCGAGCTGCCCGACTCGGCATCGCCCGAGGAATGCCGGCAGGCCCTCAAGGAAGTGACGTTGTGGGCGGTGATAGACGAGTGCCTTCGGGTGCGATCGCCGATCGTCCGCCGGACGGTCACGTTGCCCGAGCGGCGCGGCGGCGTCTCGCATCTTGGCGTGACGGTCTCACCGCTCTTCGACGGCGGCGGTGAACTGCACGGCGCCATCTGTCTCTTTACCGATCTGACGGCCGTGAAAGACCTCGAAGAACAACTCCGGCTCAAAGACAGCCTTGCGGCCGTCGGCGAACTCACGGCGGGCATCGCCCATGAATTCCGCAACGGGTTGGCGACGATTCCCGGGTACAGCAAGCTGTTCGACGTCAACGCACTGCCCGAGACGTATCGGCCCTACGTCGAGGGCATTCGCGCCGAGGCCGAATCGCTCGGAGAGGTCGTCACCAACTTCCTCAACTTCGCTCGACCCGCGCAACTGACGCTGTCGCGGGTGGAGCTGCGCGCGATCTGCGAGCGGGCGGCCGACGAGGTGCGCGCCGACACGCGCGCGCTCGGCGGCGAGGTCGACGTGGTCGGCGAGTTCGGCGTGATTGAGGGCGACGAGGTGTTGCTGCGTCAGGCGTTCAGCAATCTGCTGCGCAACGCGCTCGAAGCCTGCGCGGGCCAGCGGTCCACGCCGCGCATCGTCATTCAGTCGGAGGTCGATGCGGCGCTGAAAGTGTCGCGGATCACGGTCGACGACAACGGACCGGGGATCGCGCCGGCCGATCGCGATCGCGTGTTCCGGCCGTTTTTCACGTCGAAGCGGAGCGGAACGGGGCTCGGGTTGGCTCTGGTGCAGAAGATCATCGTCTTCCACAACGGCCGCATCACCGCGGCGACCTCGCCGCGTGGTGGGGCGAGCTTTCAGGTCACCTTGCCCCTGGCCGGTTGACCAGGTCGTGCGGATCCTTCACGCGATTCACGACTTTCTCCCCCGCCATCAGGCGGGATCCGAAGTGTACGCGTTCGATCTGTGCCGCGAACTGACCGCGCGCCACCACGTGACGGTGCTCTGCGCCGAGTACGACCCGTCGCGGCGGCACGGTCATGTCACGTGGCGCGTCCATCAGGGGATTCCCGTCGTCGAGATCGTCAATAACTGGGTGTGCGCCTCGTTTGAAGAGACGTATCGGTCCCCGCTCGTCAGCGATCGGATCGCGGAGATCCTGCGCGCGGTGCAGCCGGACATCATCCACATTCACAATCTGCTCAACCTCTCGTTCGATCTGCCGTCCGTGGCGCGTGGGCGCGGCGTGCCAGTGGTCGCCACCTTGCACGACTACGCGCTCGTCTGTCCCGCGGGCGGTCAGCGGATCCATCGCGCGGAGCAGCACCTGTGCCGCGTCATCGACACCGAGCGATGCGCGCGCTGCTTTAAGGAGTCGCCGTTTTACACGCAGATCTCGTTCGGTCGATTAGCCGCGCTCACTCGGGCGCCAGGTCTGATGCGGCGCGCCGCCGTCGCGATGTCACGCTGGTTTCCCCGACTCACGGGACAGGTCGTGCGCGCGGCCCGCCATGCCCCGCTCCTCGCCGTGACCCGGCGGGATATCGACGATCGGTTGGCGGCGGCGCGCCGCGTCCTCGACGAGGTCGATCTGTTCGTCGCGCCGTCGCGCGCGATCGCGGCGGACTTCCAGCAGCTCGGCATCGCGGCTTCGAAGATCCGAATCTCCGATTACGGCTTCGCGCCGCTGCTCCGCAACAGTCCATCGGCGGGTCCAAAGGACCCGCCCGACAACCGCGACAGACCGTGGGGACATGGCGAAGCGCCGGGACCGCTGCGCCTCGGCTACGTCGGGACGCTCGTCTGGCACAAGGGCGTACACGTCCTGCTCGATGCGATCCGCAGCTTGCCCGCTGCCGGCTACGAGGTGAAGATCTTCGGGGACCCCGACGTGTTCCCTGAGTACACCGCTGAGCTTCGCGCGCGCGCGGCAGGCTTGCCGGTCACGTTCATGGGCGCGTTCGATCGCGGACGTGTCGCAGACGTCTACGCGCAGATCGACGTCCTGGTCGTGCCATCGCTGTGGCTCGAGAACTCGCCGCTCGTGATTCATGAGGCCTACATGGCGGGCGTGCCCGTCGTCGGCGCGCGCATCGGGGGCATTCCCGATCTGATAGACGAGGGCCGCACCGGGCTGCTGTACGATCCGGCCTCGCCCACGGATCTGGCGGCGGCGTTGCGCGGACTGCTCGAGGATCCGGAGCGCGTGCGTGCGTTCGCTCGGACGGCTCCCTCGATCAAATCGATCGCGCACGACGCCCAGGAGTGGGAAGCAGTCTACGCGGACGCGCTCCGCCGCCGTGCGGGGGATGGACGCGTCGCATGATCGCGCCGGTCGTCTCGATCGTGCTGCCGACCCGCAACGGGGCGGCGACGCTCGCCGTGGTGCTCGACGCGATCGCGCGC
>JACPZV010000035.1 GCA_016195295.1 Acidobacteriota bacterium | reverse complement strand
GAATGACTTGACCGACGCCGAGCAGCGCCGCCATGACGGCGATCCCGAAGCCGAAGCCGCACGCGAGCACGGCGGTGCGGATGGGGCGCGTGAGGAGCGAGCGCAACGCGAGGCGGAAGATCATTCCTCGACGATCCTTCCGCTCCGCATCGCCAGCCGTCGTGCTGCGCGGGCAGAGACGAAGGCATTGTGCGTGACGACGACGATCGCCGTGCCGTCGGCGTGGACGCGGTCGAAGAGATCGGCGATCTGCTCGCCGGTGTCATCGTCCAGTTCTCCGGTGGGTTCATCGGCGAGCAGCAGCGCGGGTCGATTCGCGAGCGCCCGGGCGATGGCGACGCGCTGCATCTCGCCGCCGGAGAGCTGCGACGGCCGATGATCGATCCGCTCCGCGAGACCGACGTACTCGAGCAGCGCGCGCGTCCGATCGCGGCGCTCGCGTCTCGCCATTCCGGCTTCAGCTTGCGGCAGTTCGACGTTCTCCCACGCGGTCAACATCGGCAGCAGGAAGAACCGTTGGAACACGAAGCCGATTCTCGTGAGGCGGATGCGGCTCCGATCGGCTTCGCTCAGCCGCGCGACGTTGCGCCCCTCGAACGTCAGCGACCCGCTCGACGGCCGGTCGACGCAGCCCAGCAGATGCAGGAGCGTGGATTTGCCGCAGCCGGACGGGCCCGTGATGGCGACGTATTCGCCCGGCTCGATTCGGATGGACGCGTGATTGAGGGCCGTCACCGCGCCGGCCGTCATCGGGAAGACGCGCGTGAGGTCACGGCCATCCACGATCGCGGGCGGAGGGTTCGTCGCCGGCATCACGATACGATCTCCTTGCGCAGCGTCGCCGCGATCGGCAGGCGCGCCGCCAGCCAGATGGGGTACAGCGCCGCGAGGAGCCCCGTCGCGGTCAAGAGCGCCGCGTGCAGCGCGACGGTGCGCGGCTCGAACACGAAGAAGCGAATGCGCTCGGGCACGCCCGGCATGTGCCTGAGGATGCGGTCGAGCCAGACCGCGAGCGCGCCGCCGAGCGGGAGCGCCACGAGTCCACCGATGCCGACGAGCAGCGCGGATTCGCAGAGCAGGTTGGTCGCGATGCGGCGTCGCGAGAATCCGAGCGCGCGCAGCGCCGCCACCTCCCCCAGCCGCTGGTTCACGGACATCGTCAACAGCGTCGCGACGAGCAGGAAGGCGAACGCCAGCGTCATCGCGGACAGCACCGTGGAAATCTGGCGGAAGTAGGTGAACGCGTGCTCGTTGAATTGCTCGAGGACCTGATCGTTCGACAGGACCCGGAGGTCGGGGCGCAGCGGCGCGATCGCGGCGACGTTCGCCTCCGAGCTGACGCCGGGCCGCGACGCGACCAGCACGAGCTCCGCCTCGTCTTGGCTGGCGCCAGCGCGGCCGCCTCCGTGCGCCGCGTCGAATCCCTGAATCGTCGTCGTGACGGCGAACGCGTCGCTCGCTTCGAATCGGGAGTTCCCGATCCGGCACGGCGACGCGCGCGCGCAGCGTCGATCCGGGTTCGAGGTGAAACTGAGTCGCGACGTTGACGTTGACGATGATCGGCGGCGGCTCTGCAGCGGACGACGTTTCCGGGAGTCCACGGCCTTTCACGAGATCCCACGCGCCGCCGACGGCGTTGGGCGTGCTGCCGACAAACGCCACGCTGACCGCTTGACGGTCGCGCCCGGCGAGATACGCGGACAGCGTCATCCGTGCGGATGAGGGCCACCTGCTGCACGCCCGGCAGCCGTCCGATGGCGTCGGCCAGCGCCGAGGCTCCCGCGATCGGCGCGCGATGCAGCGGCGATCCCTGGCCCGCCGTCAGGCGGATGTCGTAGCCGGTGGCATCGAGCAGGTCGTGAAACGAGACGAGCATGCCGCGGGAGAGGAGCAGCATGTTGAACAGCAGCGCGCCGATGACGGCGACGCCGCTCGTCGCCAGCACGGCGCGCGCGGGATTGCTCGTCACGGTCCGCCACGCGAGGCCCCAGGCGCTCATCGGCGAATCAGCGCGACGACGTCGCGGCGGAGCAGCGTCCAGGATCCGACGAGCCCCGCCACGATCCCCAGCGGCACGGCGAGCGCGACCGATTGCAGCGCGATGCCCGCCGTGACGCGGACGAAGACGAGCGCCGTGTCGTAGCGCCACTGGAAGAAGCGATTGATGAGGCCTTCGGTCGCGCGCGCGAACAGCACGCCGAACAGCGCGCCGGCGGCGGCAATCAGCAGGCCTTCAGCCAGCACTTCGAGCAGGATCGACCGCTGTGAGATGCCAATCAAGCGGACGATCCCGACGGTTTCGCGTCGCTCTTCCGCGCGCATCACCATCAACGCGAGGAGAAACGCCGTGCTGCCGAGCACCGTCACGATGGCGATGGCGAAGTGGAAGCGTTCGAGCACGGCGAACGGATCCGAGCCGTCTCGAGCGCGAGCGGTCGGCTGGGCGACGATGCCCGGCGTGCGCGTCATCACGGCGGCGCCAAAGGCGCGCGCGTCAGCAGGCGAGGCGAGGCGGACGTTAATGGCGTCTACCTCGTCTATGGAATCCGCGTCCGGCCGAGCCGAGGTGATTCCCAACAGATCGGGCAGGTGCATGCGCGCCTCGATGCGCCTGGCCGTGAACCGCATCGGATCGGGCGTCGGCTCGTACACACCGACCACGCGAAACGGCCGCCGGCCTTTGCCGTCGGCATCGAGCGCGAGCGTGACGGTATCGCCGACGTGGAGATGAGCCGACTCCGCCAGCTGGCGTGAAACGAGGATGTCCGGCGCCGCTGAGGACGCGGCGGCCCCGACGGCAGACGCCGCAGCGACGACGAGCGCGGAGACGATCACGACGAGCTGGGGCATGGACTCGGGAATTGTAGCCCAGGGCGGGACCGTCCCCCAGTCTCTAATGTGGTCATAATAAATGACTAGACATAATATGTGACCATAACATAGGATCGCGACATGAAGAAGATCGGGGCCGCGGCGTTCAAGGCGCAGTGTCTGACGCTGCTCGACGAGGTCGGGCCGGAAGGATTGATCATCACCAAGCACGGCAAGCCGGTCGCCCGGTTGGTGCCCATGACGGGTGGGCCTGACGCGCTCGTCGGTAGCTTGAAGGGCCGCATCCGGGTGAAGGGCCGCATCCTGTCCACAGGAGTGACGTGGCGTGCTGGTGCTTGATACGCACGTCCTGGTCGACGCTCTGGCGGGCGACATCACCCCGAAGGAACTGGCGGTTCTGTCCCGCGAAGAGTGGAGCATCTCCGCGATTTCATTGTGGGAGATCGCGAAGCTGACGCAGCTCAACCGCCTCGAGATGGATCTGGAGGACGCGGAGGTCACGCGGGCGCTGGCCCGCATCCACACCTGGCCGCTCACGCTCGAGATCTGCCGCGCGTCAACCCATCTTGATTTTCACGGTGACTCGGCCGATGAGCTGATCGCGGCGACCAGTCTGGTTCATGGCGCCGCGCTGGCGACGAGGGACCGCCAGATCCGCCGGTCGAAGCAGTTGACGCTTGCGTTGGGAAGCCTCAATCGCACAATCAAATGACCCAACAACCAGATGACTCGACGACCAAATTCATTAGCTCGCCCGGCGACGCGCTAGAATGGTGGCGTGTCAGTCGACCTTCGGTCGCATGAAATCAAGATCGTCGGCCGGCGACGGCCCAGCCGCGGCGGGTTGGTCGCGGCAGCGCCTCTGCTCGATCTCGTGATCGACCTCAGGCAACGCCGGCCGTTCATTCCCAAAGGCGTTCACCGGTTCCGCACCTTCGAGGAGAGCGCGGCGTGGTCCCTCCAGATGATGGCGCGCTCGAAGCCAGACCACCGCGCCTGACCGATCTCGTCGCGTTGTGCCGTCACCTCAACGAGGCGGGGGCTCGCTATGTCGTGATCGGCGGCATGGCGATCATCCAGGCTGGATTCGTTCGCGCGACGGAAGATATCGATCTCCTGGTGGAGACGACCGCTGCGAACATCGCCCGTCTGCGTCAGGCGCTGGGTTCGCTGCCGGACCGTGCGGTGGAGGAGATGGCCGACAGCGACCTCGATCGCTACGTGGTCGTGCGGGTGGCGGACGAGATCGTCGTCGACCTGATGAAAGCCGCGTGCGGAATCGAATACAAGGAAGCCAGCGGCATGTCGCACGTCGTCGTCATCGACGGCGTCGCGATTCCTTTCGCGTCAGCACGGCTGTTGTGGCGAACGCGCTCGCCTTGGCCCGTACGAGATTCAATCCGCCATCGGCGCGGGCGGGATGGGAGAAGTCTACCGCGCGCGCGACACGCGGCTCGACCGCGCGGTTGCGATCAAGATTCTGCCCGTCGCGCTCGCGGCCGACCCGCAGTTCCGCGAGCGGTTCGACCGCGAAGCGCGCGCGATCTCGCAGCTCAGTCACCCCAACATTTGCACGTTGCACGACGTTGGCGAGCACGACGGCACGGCGTTCCTCGTCATGGAGTTGATCGAGGGCGAGACGCTCGAGTCGCGGCTCAATCGAGTAGGGCGGGTCCTTTCGGACCCGCCGATTGTTGCCGGGTCCAAAGGACCCGGCCTACAAATCGACCAGGCGCTGACGATCGCCATCGAAGTCGCGTCGGCGCTCGACGCGGCGCATCGCGCCGGCATCGTGCATCGCGATCTGAAACCCGGCAACGTGATGCTCACGAAGTCTGGCGCCAAGCTGCTCGACTTCGGTCTCGCGAAATATACGTGCGGCCGTTCCCTGGGCCCCGGCGGCAAGTGGCAGATCTCGACCGGCCGCGGCCTCGTTCCGACCTGGTCGCGCACCAAACACGAGCTCTTCTACGGCACGGCCAACGGACAGATCATGGTCGCGCCTTATACAGTGGAGGGCGACTCGTTTCGCGCCGAGAAGCCGAGGCTCTGGTCGGACGGGCGTTTCGTGGTGCGCGCAGGCAACCGGTCGTTCGACCTGCACCCGGACGGGGAGCGGTTCGCGCTCGCGCCCGCGGCGCGAAAGTGAATTGGGTAGTTGGGTAATTGGGTAAGTGAGTAATTGGAGCTTGCGGAAGGGAGAGCCGCCATGTTGAGAGCCACGCTCGTCGCCGGCGTCGTCGCGATCGCCCTGTCAGGAATGTCCGGAATG
>JACPZV010000330.1 GCA_016195295.1 Acidobacteriota bacterium | reverse complement strand
GCGATCGCCGAGCGGTCGAAGGAAAAGGGCATCACGCGCGTCGTGTTCGATCGCAGCGGATTCCTGTATCACGGGCGCATTCGCGCCATCGCCGACGCGGCCCGCAAGGCGGGACTGGAATTCTGACACCGGGGGGCAGGGCCCGGAGTGAAATATGAAAACACGTGAACGCATCGATCCGAGTCAGCTCGACATCAAAGACAACGTGGTGTCGATCAACCGCGTCACCAAAGTCGTCAAGGGCGGCAAGAACCTGAGCTTCAGCGCGCTGGTCGTCGTCGGCGACGGCCACGGCGTGGTGGGTTTCGGGATCGGGAAGGCGAAGGAAGTGCCGTCGGCGATCAAGAAGGGCATCGAGGCGGCCAAGAAGAATCTGATCCGCGTGCCGCTGCAAGGGACGACGATTCCGCATCGGGTCGTCGGACATTTCGGCGCGGGCAGCGTACTGCTGAAGCCCGCGCCCGACGGCACGGGCATCATCGCGGGCGGCGCGGTGCGCGCGGTCGTCGAGGCCGCGGGCATCACGAACATCCTGACGAAGTCGCTCGGCTCCGCCAACCCGCACAACGTGGTGCGCGCGACGGTCGCGGGTCTCGATTCGTTGAAGGATCCGGTGTCGATCGCGCGGCTGCGCGGGCGGGCGCTCGAGGAGTTGGCGAGCGCCCGATAAACCCGATGACCAGACGACCACATTCGAGGATCGAGATGGCGAATCAACGAACGGATGCGAAGGGCGGCACCGTCAAGGTGCGACTGATGAAGAGCCCGATCGGGTTCACGCACCACCAGGCGACGGTCGTGCGCGGGCTCGGCCTGCGCCGGATCCGGCACACCGTGGAGCTGAAGGACACGCCGTCGACGCGCGGCATGATTCACAAGGTGCGTCATCTCGTCGAGGTCGTGGAGTAACGGGCCATGCCATTGAACAACCTGCGCCCGCCACAGGGCGCCACACACGCGAAGAAGCGGATCGGCCGCGGCCAGGGATCGGGCCACGGCAAGACGGCGAGCCGCGGCCACAAGGGCGCGAAATCGCGCTCGGGTTTCAAGTTCAAGCGCGGCTTCGAAGGCGGCCAGATGCCGCTGCACCGGCGCGTGCCCAAGCGCGGGTTCCACAACCCGTTCCGCGTGGAGTACGAAGTGGTGAACCTCGACACGCTGGGCCTGAAGTTCGACGCGGGCACGGTCGTGACGCCGGACCTTCTGCGCGAGCGCGGCCTGGTGCCGGGCGGTCCGGGCAGCGACGTCAAGGTCAAGATTCTGGCGCGCGGGGAAGTGGGCAAGGCCTTGACCGTGCGCGCGCACAAATTCAGCGGAAAAGCGGCCGAGAAAATCGCCGCCGCCGGCGGCGCCACGGAGCAACTCGCGTGAACGAAAGCCTGAAGAACATCTTCACCGTTTCGGACTTGCGCAACCGCGTGCTGTTCACGCTGGGCATGCTCGCGGTCTACCGCATCGGTCACAACGTGACCGTCCCGGGGCTGAACCTCGCCGCGCTCGACGAGCTGGCGCGACAGACGTCCAACACGATGTTCGGGCTGTACGACATGTTCTCGGGCGGCAATCTGTCGCGCCTGACGATCTTCGCGCTCGGCATCATGCCCTACATCAGCGCGTCGATCATCTTGCAGCTGCTGACGGTCGTGTGGCCGTATCTCGAGAAGCTGTCGAAAGAAGGCGAGCTGGGGCGGCGCAAGATCACGCAGTACACGCGCTACGGCACCATCCTCCTGAGCGTCGTGCAGTCGCTCGGCATCGCGTTCTTTCTCGAGCGTCAGACGAAGATCGCGGGAGGCATGCCGCTCGTCTACTATCCGGGCCTGGGCTTCCGGCTGATGACGATGCTGACGCTGACGACCGGCACGTGCTTCGTCATGTGGCTCGGCGAGCAGATCACCGAGCGCGGCATCGGCAACGGGATGTCGCTCATCATCTACGCGGGCATCGTCGTCGGCCTGCCGCGCGCCGTGCTGCAGACGTTCGATCAGATGCGGACCGGACAGCTCGGCCTGATTCGCATCCTGTTCCTGCTGGCGGTCATGGCGGGCGTCATCGCCGCGATCGTGTTCGTCGAGCGCGGCCATCGACGAGTCACCGTGCAGTACGCCAAGCGCGTCGTCGGCCGGCGGATGTACGGCGGGTTGCCGCTCTACAACCTGCTCTACGTGGCGGGCATCATTTTCTTCACGTACTTCTACACCGCGATCATCTTCAATCCCGATGACGTGGCGGAAAACATGCGGAAGTACGGCGGCTTCGTCCCCGGCATCCGTCCGGGCAAACGCACGGCCGAGTACATCGACACGATTCTCACGCGCATCACGCTGGCCGGCTCCATTTATCTGGCGCTGATCGCGCTGCTGCCGAACTTCCTGATCAGCGGCTTCAAGGTGGCGCCGATCCCGTTCGTCGGCGATTGGCTCGATGCCAACCTGCCGAAGTTCATCACCGAAGGGTTGAACGTGCAGTTCTTCTTCGGCGGCACGTCGCTGCTGATCGTCGTCGGCGTGGCGATGGACACGGTGCAGCAGGTCGAGTCGCAATTGATCATGCGGCACTACGACGGCTTCATGAAGAAGACGAGAATTCGAGGACGACGTGCATAGAAGGGCTGAGGGCTGAGGGTGAAGGGCTCATGGCGCTCAACTTGATCATGCTCGGACCGCCGGGCGCGGGCAAGGGCACGCAGGCCGAACGGTTCGCCACGGCGAAGGGCATCCCGAGGATTTCGACGGGCGACATCCTTCGCGAGGCCGTGCAGGCGGGGACCGAGCTGGGGAAGCGCGCCAAGGCGATCATGGAACGCGGTGAGCTTGTGAGCGACGAGATCATGATTGGAATCGTCCGGGAGCGCCTGGCTCGAGACGACGTGCGCGCCGGATTCATACTCGACGGCTTCCCGCGGACGGTGCCGCAAGCCAAAGCGCTCGACGGCATCATGGCCGGACGCGATCCGCTGATCGTCCTGAACATCGATGTCGCAGACGAGGAGCTCGTGCGCCGCCTGACGACGAGGATGATTTGCAAGGAGTGCGGGACGAACGCGGCCGTCGAAGACGCGGCGGTGCCTGGCTCCCGGTGCAAGAAGTGCGGCGGAGCGATGGTGCAGCGCGCTGACGACAGCGTGGCGGTGATTATCGCGCGGTTGAAGACGTACCAGCGCGACACCAAGCCGCTGGTGAACTTCTACGGCGCGCGGCCGACGTATCGGTCGGTCAATGGGGCGCAGCCGCCGGATCAAGTGGCGGCCGATTTGATCGCGGCGATCGCGGCGGTCAGCAAGACCGCGCCGTCGGGAGCCCACGCGTGATCGTCTGCCGCTCGTCCGCCGAGCTCGAGCGCATGCGGGACGCGGGCCGTCTGGTGGGCGACGTGCTGGCGGAGCTCGCCGCGCGCGTGGCGCCGGGCGTCACGACGGCCGAGCTGGACGCGCTGGCGGAGAAGCGGATTGCGCGGGCAGGCGCGACGCCGGCGTTAAAGGGCTATCACGGGTACCCGGCGACGATCTGCGCGTCGATCAACGACGAGGTGATCCACGGCATTCCGTCGGGCCGCCGCATGTTGAACGAGGGCGACATCGTGTCGATCGACGTCGGGGCGTCGCTGGCCGGCTACTTCGGCGACAGCGCGATCACCCTGCCGGTCGGCCAGGTGTCGGAGCAGACCGCGACGCTGTTGCGCGTGACCGAGGAGTCGCTCTACAAGGCGATCGAATGCGCGCGGCCCGGTGGGCGCGTATCGGATATCAGCCACGCCGTGCAGCAGCACGTCGAGGCATTCGGGTTTTCGGTCGTGCGCG
This sequence comes from Acidobacteriota bacterium, assembly GCA_016195295.1. GTDB lineage: Bacteria > Acidobacteriota > Vicinamibacteria > Vicinamibacterales > CAVVIG01 > SRVP-36. The sequence continues at coordinate 2,690 of JACPZV010000330.1, read as the reverse complement.
AGTTTGTCGGTCACGGCATCGGCCAGAAGATGCACGAGGAGCCGCAGGTGCCGAACTACGGTGAGCCAGGCCGCGGCCCGAGGCTCGCTGAAGGCATGGTGCTGGCAATCGAGCCGATGGTGAACGCGGGGAAACCGGCCGTGCGCGTGCTGGCCGACGGCTGGACCGCGGTCACGCGCGACGGCAGCGTGTCGGCGCACTTCGAGCACACGGTGGCGGTGACGGCGGACGGACCATGGATTCTGACGACGCGAACGCCTGCGGTCCACGCGAGGCGCGAAGACGCCGACCCTTCGACGCGCTCAGGGTCGTCCCGAGCATCGTCGAGGGACGAGCGCGAGCGTGCGGGGGCAGCCCTGAGCCAAGGGCGAGTGGGGGTGGGGCACCACGAGCAGTGATCGATGACCCCCGCGCGCCGTGACGATGCCCCGGTGACCGCGCCAGTAACCGGGACGGTGACCGAGACGCTGCCGAGCGCGATGTATCGCGTGCGGCTGGACGACGGGCCGTTCGTGCTGGCGCACATCGCGGATCGAACGGACCGCAACTTCGTTCGCCTCCTGGTGGGCGATCGGGTTCGCGTGGAGTTGTCGCCGGTCGACATCGGGCGCGGGCGAATAGTCGGGAAGATGTGAGGATGTGGGGATGTGGGGAAGTCAGGATTTGGGGAAGTCAGGATTTGAGGATCTGAGGATTTGAGGATTTGAGGATCTGATGAAGGTGCGAGCATCGGTGAAACGGATTTGCGACAAGTGCAAGATCGTCCGGCGCCGCGGCGTCGTGCGGGTGATTTGTCCGAATCAGAAGCACAAGCAGCGACAAGGGTAAATCTGAGGATTTGAGGATCTGAGGATTTGAGGATCTATGGCACGTATTGCTGGCGTTGATCTTCCGCGCACCAAGCGCGTCGAGATCGGTCTCACCTACATCTTCGGCATCGGGCGCGTGCGCTCGAACGGCATCCTGAAGGACGCGGGGGTCAGCCCCGACGTCCGCGTCAAGGATCTGTCCGAGGACGACGTCCGGAAGATCAGTCGGGTGATCGAAGAACAAGGCGGCGTCGAGGGCGACCTCCGCAAGGAGGTCTCCATGAACATCAAGCGGCTGATGGAAATCGGCTGTTTCCGCGGGATGCGGCATCGCCGCGGCCTGCCGGTGCGCGGGCAGCGCACTCGCACGAACGCGAGAACGAGAAAAGGCCCCCGCAAGGGAGCGATCGCGAAGAAGAAGGTGATCTAGCGAGTGCTTCAGACTGACGACAGACGACTGAGGACTGAAGACTGTTATGGCGAAAAGCGAAGCAACGGCGGCCCCCGAGGGCGCCACACCGGAGAAAAAAGAAGGTACCGGCAAACGGAAGAAGACCTTCAAGAAGCGCGGTGAGAAACGCATCGTCCACCACGGGCTGGCGCACATCCAGGCGTCGTTCAACAACACCGTGGTGACGATCACCGATACCGAGGGCAACGTCGTCGCGTGGTCGAGCGCCGGCGGCATCGGGTTCAAGGGATCGCGCAAGGGCACGCCGTTCGCCGCGACGCAGGCCGCCCTCAACGCGGGCAACGCCGCGAAGGCGGTCGGGATGCGGTCGCTCGACGTGCGCGTGAAAGGTCCGGGGTCCGGCCGCGAGTCGGCCGTGCGCGCCCTGCAGACGGTCGGGCTCGAAGTGAAGTCGATCCGCGACGTGACGCCCATCCCCCACAACGGATGCCGTCCGCCCAAGAGGAGACGCGTGTAATGGCTCGTTATATCGGACCCGTCTGCCGGCTCTGCCGCCGCGAGGCGATGAAACTGTTCCTGAAGGGGGAGCGTTGCTACACGGAGAAGTGCGCGATCGAGAAGCGCAACTTCCCGCCCGGACAGCACGGCAAGACGCGGAGGGCCAAGCTCGCGGGCTACGGGCTGCAGCTGCGCGAAAAGCAGAAGGTCAAGCGCATCTACGGCGTGCTCGAAGATCAGTTCCGCCGCTACTTCGAGGCGGCCGAGCGGACGCGCGGCATCACCGGCGTGACGCTGCTGCAGCTGCTCGAGCGCCGGATGGACAACGTCGTCTACCGCCTCGGTCTGGCGACGTCGCGGCCGCAGGCCCGGCAGCTCGTGCGGCACGGGCACTTCCTCGTCAACGGCAAGAAGGTCGACATCCCGTCGTACTCGGTCAAGGAAGGCGACGTGATTACGGTCCTCGGTCGGACGCAGAAGAACCCGACGATCGAGCACGCGATGGAAGAAGTGAAGGGCCGCGGGATTCCCGAGTGGCTGGCGTTCGACGCGAACACGATCTCGGGACGCATCGTTTCGATGCCCACGCGCGAACAGATCAACCTGCCCGTGCAGGAGCAGCTGATTGTGGAGTTGTACTCAAAGTAAAAACTTAAAACTGAAAACTTGAAACTGAGGCGTTGTCTTCACTTTTCAGTTCCAACTTTTCAGTTCTCACTTTCGTTCATCCGCCGACCCGCAGCCTTGAACAGACCTGCGGCGGGAGGTCGGCGGTCACTTGCAGGTCTGGAGGCCCGTCTGCGGGCCCGTTGGCGAATCCGGGGCGAACCCCGGACAAGGATCCGGGGGAGGGCCCCCGGATAAGGAAGGACACACGACATGCTCTGGAAAGGTTTTCAGCGTCCGAAGCGGCTCGAGTTCGAGCGGGAAACTCTCACGGATCGGTTCGGGCGGTTCTACGCGCAGCCGTT
>JACPZV010000329.1 GCA_016195295.1 Acidobacteriota bacterium | reverse complement strand
GCCGATCGCGATCGAAGACGTGCTGCGGCAGGAAGAGGGGCTCGTCCTCTGGCTCGACAGCGCGACGCTGTTCCATGGAACGCTCGCGCCGATCTTCGAGCGCATCGCGCGGGATGGGGTGTTCACGCTCGTCGGGCAATCGGCGCTGACCTGCTGGTGTCACCCGGACACGCTGCGCTGGCTGCCGCTCGCAATCGATCCGATGGCGCGCGTCTATCACGCGGCATACAAGCGCCTGGACAGGATCGTGCTCGGCGCGCGCCAGCCGCAACTCATGTCTTCGCGAATCGGCCCACGCGCAGACCCGCGGCAGCGATCGTCGCCATGAGCGCGCCGGCCACGCTGAGCAGCGCGCCGGTTTTCGTTTGCGCGAGAAACGGTCCAGCAGGAAACGCCGCCGTCGCGAAGAACAGCGCCACCGTGAAGCCGATGGCGGCCGCGCAGCCCGCGACGAACACGTCCCGCCAGCCCAGGTCGCGCGAAAGGCCCAGGCCCGTCGCGTTCGCTAAGAGCGTCAAGCCCACGATGCCGATGGGCTTGCCCACCAAGATCGCGGCCAGCACCGCCCACGTGCCGACGCCCACGCTCTCGAAGGGAACGCCGGCGTTGACCAGGCCAAACGCGAAGAGGACCCACTCCACCGGCGTCTTCCACCAGCGTTCCAGCTCGCTCAACGTGTCGTGGGCCGTCGCGGGCGCGTCGACAAACAGGCCGGGATCGCGGGCCGCATGCGGCAGAAACGGAACGATGGGAACGAGGGCCAGCGCGGGATGAAAACCGCCTCGCCAAAAAGCGAGCCACGACAACGATCCGGCGACGATCACATAGGGCCAGAAGCTGAGGACGCCCCGGCGCCGCAGCCAGTACGCGATCGCCGCCGCGGAGAGCAAGAGCACCACGAACTCGCGCGGATGCAGCTCGCCGATCGGATAGAAACCCGCGAGAATCAGCAGCCCGAACGCATCGTCGGCGATCGCCAGCAGCAGAAGAAACGGAATCGCGGGATGCCGGGGGCCCAGAACGAACCGCGCGGTCAGATAGCTGAAGGCGATGTCTGTCGCGGAGGGAATCGCCCAGCCGCGCGCGAGGCCTGGCTCGCCGGCCGTGCGGACGATCACCAGATAGATCGCCGCCGGGACGATCATGCCGCCGAGCGCCGCGAGGATTGGGGTCGCGGCTCGACGCGCCGAGCTCAACGCGCCGCCTGGCGCCGTCGCCTCCACGACCTCCTTCGTCGCGAGCGCGAAGAAAAAAGCCATGCCGACGTCGTTGACGACGAAGTGCAGCGCGTCGGCGAAGCGCTCGTACGATCGGCCGGCGACGTTCGCCCAGGCGAGTCCAGCGAGTGCGCCGACCGGCAGCAGAACCGAGTGGTCGAGCACGGTTCGCACGAGGGCCCGCACACGCGATGCCGCGTGGCCTGCCGGCATCTGCTTCATCTATTTATGAAGGGTACCAGCTTCCGAAAGAAGAGTGGGGTCGGTCGCCACTGCGGCTACTCGGCGCGGTGTTGCGGCCACAGCGTAAATGACCGTGTGACGCCCGACGGCCAACCTGATATCCTCGCGGATGCGGGCTGCACTTCTTGGAACACCCTGGTCTGAGTCTTCGAGGTCGCGCCGAAGTGCAGCAAGGAGGTCACGATGAGTCTGCAGATTGGTGACGTGGCGCCGGATTTCGAGGCCGAAACGACCGAAGGCCGAATCCGCTTTCACGACTGGATTGGCGCCTCGTGGGCGGTGCTCTTCTCGCACCCGAAAGACTTCACGCCCGTGTGCACGACCGAGCTGGGCTACATGGCCAAACTCAAGCCCGAATTCGACAAGCGAAACACGAAGATCATCGGGTTGAGCGTCGATCCCGTCGACAACCACGCGCGGTGGTCCAACGACATCAAGGAGACCCAGGGATACGGGCCGAACTATCCCATGATCGGAGACACGAACCTGAAGATTTCCAAGCTCTATGGGATGTTGCCGGCCAGCCTCGAAGGGACCTGCGATGGGCGGACGGCGGCGGACAATCAGACGGTGCGAAACGTCTTCGTCATCGGCCCCGATAAGAAGATCAAACTGCTCATCGTCTATCCGATGACGACGGGGCGCAACTTCGATGAGGTCTTGCGCGTGATCGACTCCCTGCAGCTGACGGCGAAGCACAAGGTGGCGACGCCGGTCAATTGGAAGCAGGGCGACGATGTGATCATCGCGGGCTCGGTCTCCGACGAAGACGCGAAGAAAACGTACCCGCAGGGGTGGAAGGCCCCCAAGCCGTACATCCGGATCGTGCCGCAACCCAAGGCCTGAGCCGCGCGGCCAGGCGAAGGACGCGGGCACTCGAACGATGATCCTGAAGCAGTTTTATCTGAATTGCCTCGCGCACGCCTCGTATCTCGTCGGCGACAGCGGGACGAAGACGGCGGCCGTCGTCGACCCGCAGCGCGACGTCGATCAATACCTGACGTTTGCCGCCGAACACGGCCTGCGGATCGCGCACGTCTTCCTCACGCACTTTCACGCCGACTTCATCGCCGGCCACCTCGAGCTGCGCGATCGCACCGGCGCCACCATCTATCTAGGCGCCGCGGCGAAAGCGGAGTACCGGTTCAGGCCGCTGCGTGACGGCGACGTCGTTGAATTCGGCCGGGTCCGCCTGACGGCGCTCGAGACGCCGGGCCATACGGCCGAATCGATCTCCATCCTCGTCTACGACCTGGACCAAAGCGCCACGGACCCTCACGCGGTCCTGACCGGCGATACGCTGTTTGTCGGCGACGTCGGCCGTCCGGATCTGCGCGTGGCGCTCGGCTGGTCGGCCGGCGACCTCGGCGCCCTGCTGTACGAATCGCTGCAGACCAAGCTCCTGGCGTTGCCGGACGCGAGCCTCGTCTACCCCGCCCACGGCGCCGGATCGCTGTGCGGCAAGGCGTTGAGCAAAGAGACCGTCTCGACGATCGGCGAGCAGCGACGTTCCAACTACGCGCTGCAGCCGATGAGCAAGGCCACGTTCATCGATCTGGTCACGGCGGATCAACCCGACGCCCCGCCATATTTCACGTACGACGCCGTGCTGAACAGCCAGGAACGCCAGACGCTCGACGAGACGCTGGCGCGCGAGGTCAACCCGCTGACGCTCGATCACGTGCTGGCGCTGCAATCGGTCGGCGCGCAGATTCTGGACACACGCGATCCGGCGGACTTCGCCGCCGCCCACCTCACCGGAAGCGTCAACATCGGCCTCGGCGGTCAATATGCGACCTGGGCCGGCACGGTGTTGAGCCGTGAGCAGCCGATCGTGATCATCGCGGACCCCGGGCGCGAGCATGAAGCCGCGACGCGGCTTGGACGGATCGGCTTCGATCACGTGGCCGGCTATCTCAAGGACGGTCTCCACAGCCTCGCTGCGCGGCCCGAGCTGACGATCTCTACCGAGCGCCTCAGCGCGCAAGTCGCGGCAGAGCGCGTGGCCGCCGAATCACGCGACACGTCGCCGCTCACCGTGGACGTGCGCGCACCGCGAGAGCGCGAGCAGAAACGGATCGCCGGGAGCGTCAGCCTCCCGCTCAATCATCTCGGCGAACGGCTGTCCGAGCTTCCGATTAATCGCCCGCTCCTCGTGTATTGCGCGGGCGGCTATCGCTCGTCTATCGCCACGAGCCTGTTGCAGCGTCAGGGATTCACGCACGTCAGCGAGATCGCCGGCGGTCTCGCCGCGTTGGAGGCGGCGAAGCTGCCGGTGGAGACGGGCCCGGGCGCTTAGAGCCGTTCTCACCTGTGCGTAGCCCCCGGACGTGGCAAATTCGCGCTGACGTTCCAGGAAGCCAGGTCGTTGCTGCTACGCCAAAGTGAGAACGGCTACGCGTGTCGAGATCCGATGGAAACGATCGGCCGCTACCGCATCACGAGAAAAATCGGTGAAGGCGGGATGGGGTCGTGCATGCCCGCGCACGACGATCGGCTCGATCGTCCTGTCGCCACAAAAGTGCTCCGCGGAAACATGTGACGAGTCAGCGCGCCGGAAACCCGCAATCTGAAATGGATTTGGCTCACCATTCTGGACGATTTTCGCAACTGGCTCATCAGCAGCGCGTAGCGAAGACGGTAAAGTTCGCAACAATTTCGTCCAAACGCGTTGCTGACGCTCCGGCCAGCCATCACCGAAGCGTTCCGATGAGCGCCGACAGCGCGGCTGGCTGCTGTCGCCGACTCGGGTAGTACAAGAAATAGCCGGCGAAAGGCGGGCACCTAAGAAAAGGCGAACCTGCCAGCAAACTTGAGCCTGTGGCGTATTTTGCCTGAATGTGCTAATTTGCCTGTAGCAGGCAAATGCGGTGAAAGAGGCAATACTCGTCGAGAAGGCTTTCCGGGCGCTCGAAACCAAGCTGCCGCGCGGTTGGCGGCCACAGCTACGACTCGAACGCTCCAACTCGGCCCCCGAAAGTCGGCCGGACGGGACTATCGACATCACGAGCCCTGACGGTGTCAAGGCGCGCCTCGTCTTCGAGGCGAAGACGCGCGTGTTCCCCCGCGACGTCGACGCGCTCAAGAGTCGTCTTGAGCGATACTCATCGGGACCCTATCTCATCGTCGCTCGCTTCCTGACGCCAAGCACCAGACGGCGCCTCCAGGAAGAGAACGTGAATTACGTGGACACGACCGGCAACGTGCGGCTGGTGCTCGAGCGTCCCGGCGTGTATCTGGAGGCCGTTGGCGCCGACACGGATCCCTTCCCAGCGGACGAGCCAGGTCGATCGCTTCGAGGCCCGAAGGCGGGCCGCATTGTGCGCGCGCTATGCGACTTCCCTGCGCCGCTTTCGATCTCAGACCTTGCCACAAAAGCCGGCGTGGACGTGAGCTACGCGTCGCGCATGGTCGAGTGGCTCGCTCGCGAGGCACTGTTGACGCGCGCCGCGCGGGGCCCGGTTGAAAGCGTTCGACAAGCCGAGATGGTTCGCCGTTGGGCGGAGGATTACGAGGTTCTGAAGAGCAATGACGCTCGTTCGTTCCTGGATCCGCGAGGTTTGGAGAACTTCATCAAGCGTTTGCGAGAGAGCCGGTTCAGGTACGCCATCACCGGGTCACTCGCCGCAGCCCGAATCGCTCAAATTGCACCGTCTCGATTGGCGATGGTGTACGTCGAGGATCCGGAGCGTGCCGGCGCCGCACTGAATCTTCGCGCCGCGGAAACGGGAGCCAACGTCATGCTTCTGGCCCCGTTCGATCCCGTTGTCTTCGAACGCACGTGGAAGGATGGGTCGACGACGTTCGTGGCGCCCAGTCAGGCGGCCGTCGACCTCTTGACGAGCCCAGGCCGCGCACCTGCTGAAGCCGAGGCCATTCTGGAATGGATGGCGAGTGGACAGCGCAAGTGATCGATCCCGTTTACGTCGTCGCACGCGCGGCGCTGCTCGATGCTCTGGACGCATTGGGCGAGCAGCGCGACGCTGTCGTTCTCGTCGGCGCGCAAGCCATCTACCTCCACACTGGCGACACCGACATCGCTGTTCCGGCGTTCACCACTGACGGCGACCTGGCCATCGAACCGGCGCGCCTGAAGCCTGAGCCCAAGTTGGCGAAAGCGATGGAGCGAGCGCATTTCCGGCCGGGGATTCAGCCTGGAAGCTGGATCTGCGAACGCACTGTGGCGGGCGTGCTCACCACCATTCCCGTGGACCTGATGGTTCCTGAGGCACTCGCCGGCGTAGGGCGTCGCGCCGCGCGGCTCGGCGATCATGGCGCTCGCGTTGGCCGTCGGGCCCGTGGGCTCGAAGGCGCGCTTGTCGACAACTCAGGGCGCCGATTGACGTCGCTGGATCCCGATGACCAGCGAGCGTTCGAGATCCGCGTGGCCGGTCCTGGTGCGCTGATGGTGTCCAAGCTGCACAAGCTCGCGGAACGGAGTCAGGAGGCAGCAGGCAGACGGGTGAAGGACAAAGACGCGCTCGACGTCTTGCGAATCCTGCGGGCGATTTCCACGGAAACACTGGTCGAGAGTGTTCGGCGACTTCAGGCTGATGCGCTGTCCGCCGAGGTGACGCGCGAAGCCATGACTCATCTGGCAGCGCTCTTCGGCTCGGCGTCTGCCGCGGGTGCCCAAATGGTGATTCGCGCAACCGAGCGGCTCGAAGACCCTGCGGAGATGGCTCGATCGTGCGAAGTGCTCGCAAACGAATTGTTGCAGGCACTGAAGCTCTGATGTGCGGAAGCGGCTCGACAGGATGAACGACTGTTTCTTCTGCGGCCCAACTGAGAATCGGTTTTCAGCTGTCCACTGAGGTCCTGCTGCAGTGACCACGGTCGCGGTCCGCTGATTCAGACGCGCCACGGTTCCGCTGATCGTCCGCCCGTCGTCAGTGTCGAATTCGACGACCATGCCGATCGAAAGCTGGCGAGCTGGGCAAGACTCTTGGTCGAACGTAGAAGCCGCAGACGTTCAACGATCTGACGATTCAACTCGATCAATTCGTCTTCCGACAGCTTGGTGAGGTCGAGGAGCATTGGTCACTACTCCCAATCTTCCAGTCGCAGTGCCGAAATTCGTCCGAACTCGCGAGTGTTGTGCGTGACCAGCGTCAGGTCATGTCGAAGGGCGATGGCCGCAATCTGGACGTCGTGCGGCCCGATCCTCGCTCCCTTCCGCTCGAGCGCACGACGGATCTCGGCGCATTTTACCGCGGACGCGTCATCGAACGGCAGCGACGAGAACGGCGCCAGAAACACGTCCAGCTACGCGTGTTCACGACGTGGATCGGAACTCGATTCAGGCCCATGGTGCAATTCGTACACGACCACCGAACAGAGAACGATGTCGCTCACTTTTGTCGATTGCCAGCGGGCGATTAGACGCGGCTGCTTCTGACGAAGCAGCGAAATGCAGGTGTTGGTGTCCGGAAGATCGATCATGCGAGCGGAAGCCGCTCTTCGAATTCGCCTTGCGACCCGCGGCGGAGCTCGGGCATCGAACCCGCGACGCGGTCAAAGAAGCCCTCCGGCCAACCGTTCTCGTCAGCGCGAGATCCGGCTGGTACTGGCGTGACGGTCACGACAACGGCCACATCAACGTCGGGAACCTCGACGTCGACGCTCAGATTCAACCGGCCGTCCTTTGTCGTGTGCGCCCGTGTTTCGATTGTCTTGCTTGGCATTTCCACAATGTACTCGAATTGGCGGGATCGATCCAGCAAGCGACCGCTGATCTGAGAAAGGCCGTTTAGTCATCTCATGACATCCCGGATTCGCGCCGCCTTCTCTCGTCCGACGCCGCGTACGCGCATCAACGCCTCTTCGTCTGCCGTCACGACCCGTTCGACGCAGCCAAATTCGAGCAACAGCCGATGCGCCAGTGCGGGACCCACACCTGGAAGACCCTGCAGCATGTAGAGCTTGCGCGAAGCCAGACGCTTCGGCTTCCGGTCATACCGCCTGAGAACACCATCGTCCGAAGTGCCGAGCTGACCTGCAAGAAAGCGCAGGATTCTGAGCGAGTCTTCCGGATCGCGCGCGCATAGCACCGGAAGGCGCCACATGACCGCCAGCGACGCCATCGCACCTTTGAGCGCATGTGGATGGACATCGGGCATGCGCGGCGGCCGCGGACCCTCGAGGAGAATGAGCGGGCGATGAGGGCATCGCGCGAGCTTCGCGGCTTGAAGGAACAGTCGTCCGTCTGCAAGCGAGAGGGCGAAATCCGCATGCGTCTTCCGTTCGACGACAATGCCACGGTCAAGACAATAATCGCCGACGGTCAGGTGCTCCATGCGGACGTCGAAGTCGTCGCACTGGCGCGCGAGATCGAGCAGAGCGGCGTGCCGTTCAGAAGGATCGACTCGAAGCTCATGACGTACGACTCGATCGCGTCGGGCTACCGTCGTCGCGCCGCCACCTTTCACGACACCGTCGACGTCGACTACATCGAGATTGGACATGTCTGGAGGGGAAAGCCCAAGGTCCGCGGTCCGGTGAAACAATCAACCAGAGTTGCACATTGCCTCGGCGCTTGCGCGCGTCCGCATGACCTACCATCCACCACGAACCATCAACGAGGGTCCGTTTTCAAGACGGTTGGAGGCTCATCGATGTTTAGAGTGGGCTGAGACCCAGACCCACGAGACCGCACGCCCCTCCGGCCCTCCCCACAAACCGTTGTCATGTCAGGACAGCTCGCCCAGCGCAGCGTCGTCCTGGTCGTAGGCTTCGACTGTCGTCTTCGCGTTCGTCGTCTTGAGTGCCTGCTCGAGCAGACGAATCTCTCGTGCCACGCGCGTGACGAGACGGTCGAGCACTTTCACGTCGTACACAGGTTCTTTGACGATTTCCTTGTCGGCCGACGCGCCGTAGAATCGCCGCTCGCGGTGGGCGTTATCGTTGCGAAGCGCGAGAAGTTCTTCGTGCCGCTTCTTCAGCGTCTTGAGCCAGGCCAGTCCTTCATTGATCGTGATTTGAGCCATCGATCCACCTTCACAGCAGCCGTGTGGTCTCCGACGACGACGATGGCATCGTCGTCGAAGCGTTGTCAAGCGGGGGATCTGAAGTCGCGTCCGACCTTCGTCGCCCGGTATTCGAGCGCCGCGATTGGAGCGTCATCGCCGGCGATCCACGTGAGCCGTTGGTGCGCCTAGCGCTCATCCCAGTTCCTTCGTTGCCCGCCGACTCGGCTACGAGGAGTTGCTCCGTGATGGCGATCGATCCACGTCTCACAAGATTGACAAGCAAGCCTCCGGTTTCGAGCCCGATCGAATGCAGCGCTCGTGGAAATCCCCGAACAATTTTGGCCGTCGGCGATGCGAGATTCGACGGTTTCGAGGCAGTTGCGTCACACACGCCAGCCTTCACGAATAGTCACGAATATGTTACCTTTGACGTGTGACGCTTCGCGTCGAGGAGTACGTCCGTGAAGACGGCACCGTTCCCTTCAAGGACTGGTTCGAGCGACTCGACCCGCACGCTGCGGCGAAGGTGGCGACGGCCGTGACTCGGCTGAGTCTGGGGAACACATCCAACGTGAAGTGGTTCAGCGGCATTGGGGAGATCAAAGTCGATTGGGGACCGGGATACCGCGTGTATCTGGCCAAGGACGGCGAGACGTTGGTCCTGCTGTTCTGCGGTGGCACGAAGAAGCGGCAGCAGGCCGATATCGCAACGGCGCTGATGCTCCACGAAGAGTACAAATCGCGCAAGAAGGCGGCCCGACGAGCCGGACCTCCTCAAGCGCGCGGGAAACGGTGAACAACATGGCATTGACGCGAGGCTTCAAGGACACGGTGGTGGCGCGGGTGCGGCGGGATCCGAAGTTTGCGCGGGCGCTCCTGGACGAGTCGGCCACGCTGTTTCTCAACGGCGAACCGGAAGCGGCGCGACTGCTGCTGCGTGATCTCGTCAATGCGACGGTGGGGTTCGAAGCGCTGGCCGAGATGACCGACAAGCCAGCCAAGAGCCTTCACCGGATGCTGTCCCGGAGCGGAAATCCCAGCATGGACAACCTCGCCGCCATTTTTGACGCGGTCAGACACCGGTTGAAGGTCGGCCTTAAGGCTCAGACAGTGAAGGCGGCGTAACCGGGTCCACGGAATCGAGATAGGTCGCCACTACGGCGTTTAGCAGGACCAATGGGTCAGGCGCGTAGCCCGCTGGCTGTTACCCGTGGTCCATTCCTGCCGACAGGTTGCGATGAGATCGCGTGACCACTTATGGCACGATTGTCGTTGAGACGGTTGGGTTGCCCAGGAGGGACGCAGAGTGGCATCAGGTAACGGCTTTTCGAGGCGCAACTTCTTCAAGACGGTCGGCATCGCAGCGGGCACCGCGGGCGCTGTCGGCCTCCCCGGTCTCAATCGCGATGCCTTGGCGGCCACGGCCCTGGCACAGGACGCCGCGGCCGCGGCGCCGTCCACGTTGCCCGTGCCGACGGCTTCGCCGTTCCCTACCATGAACCAGCGCTCGCTCGGCTGGCTCCGCCTCCTCTGGGAGAAGGCGGTCACGCCCGACAACTGGAGCAGCAACGGCGTCCCGCATCCGTGGTGGGATCGCTACACATCGCCGGTGGTCCTGAGCTACGGGCGCTTCGACATCTCGTACTCCGCGTACGGCCTGCTGATGATGGCCGACCAGACGCCGGCCTGGCGCGAGGTCTACACGCGCATCACCGACGAGTTCGCGAAGCGCTACCCGACCTACTGGGGTGCGATCGACTGGCTCACGCAGATCGGCGACGACCCGAAGCGTGCGAAGTATCCGCCGCAGTTGATGGCGACCCTGCCGCCAAACCTGCGCGGCAACTACAACCGTTTCGGCTGGACGGCCAACGGCACTGAGCCGTGGGGACTGCAGAAGGATCCGATCGGCGCCGACGGGTACCTCTTCTTCCGCGGTTGGTTCCACCTGCTGCTCGGCACCTACAAGTACATCTCCGGCGACGACAAGTGGGCGAAGCCGTTCAAGGTGACTGGCTACGGCGATGAGGAGTTCGAGTGGGATCACCACCGGTTGGCGACGCGCCTCGAAGAGCAGTACCGTCAGCGTCCGGAGGGGCCGCACTGCGAAAACACGAAGATCTGGTTCTACTGCAACAGCGCCGCGGCGCTCGGGATGTACCTGTACGACAAGGTGTACGGCAAGCACACCCATCTCGCGGCGGACAATTTCCTCGAGTACGCCCGCAAGAACTACGTCAGCGTCGGTGACGATGGGAAACTGCAGTGGGTGACGAGCTACTACGACCCTTTGGTGAACTGGAAGCTGAATGGCCCGGCGGCGGGCGGCCCGCTGACGGCGTTCCTGATCGCGCCGCAGAACCGCGAGCTCGCGACGTTCCTGTACGACGCGGCGGCAAACGCGCTCGGCGTTCGAGCGCCGAACGTCCAGGTGCGGAGCAATCCGAACCTGCTGCTGATGGCGCGCGAACTCGGTGACACGGCCGTTGCCGACCGGCTCAAGGCTGCCGCCGAACGGGAGGGCGATCCCCGTTTCTTCGGCAAGCAGAATGAGATGTTCGGCTGGTGGACCAGTTTCCCGACCGAGGGCTACCCGCGCGGCCAGGCGAGTGCCACGTTGATGGTGTCGGAGATCGGTCGACCCGGCGACTGGATCCGCTCGCTGCAGGCGCCCTTCATGGACAAGTTCACCGCGCCGACCGTGGAAGGTGTGAACTTTCCGTCGATGGGGCTCTTCCAGGCGTGGAACGACAAGGCGAGTGGCACGCTGAACGTCGGCACCTACGCGGCGTCTGCCGACAAGCGCGGCGGCGCCACCAGCTTCAAGGTCACCAACCTGCCGAATGCGAGTGCCGTCAGGATCACAGTGGACGGCCAGCCGTTCACCCACTTCGAGGTGACCGGACCGAACAGCATTCGCGTCGACACCACAATCGACGTGCGCCAGTTCCGGATCGTGACCGGCTACCGTGGCGCGGAGCAGAGGGCCGATGAGCAACCACGACAGCAGGACGACCGACGGATCGCAGGCGCCGCAGCAGGACTGGCGTTCGCTCAACGACAGGCTGACAACGGCGCTCAAGCCAACCGCCCCGCCAGTCGCAATCTCTTTTCTGTCAAAGGGGTCGGCTGCGCCTGCTGCTCGGCTTGACGCCGCGCACCCGGCGCCGAACGACAAGGGGAGGACCGGCCAGTGCCGGCCGGCGATGCCCAGCGAGCGCGGGGACTCGTCGCCAGACCTCTGCGCACGCGTCGCCCGCGCGTGCAGACCGCTGCCGTGATGAAGGGCAGGCCGACGAGAGCCGGAGGAATCTACGGCTAACGGAGGATTACCAGAGTCCTCGTGACGGGATTCGTCCTCGAAAGTCGCGCAGTGTTTACCAACAACGCGTTGAACCGTTCGTGGAGCCGCAAGCGGATCCAACACGGAGACGGCCGCAATCCTACCGGTCAGAATCGACTCACTGACCCTCCGGTTTTTTGACAGGATCTTCTCGCTTGCAAGACGCGGAGAATTGCGCCTGTTTCTTGCAGTTTCTAGGGCACCGAAAACGGCGGCGTTTTGAGTCCGTTTTCTTGTGCTCGCAAGTTGGTTGAAGGATTGGCTCACCACACTGGACGATTTCCGCAACTGGCTCATCCGTGCAGCGTGATGCGGGGCCTGTCTTGGCGACCCAGTGAGGGTCGGGTTCGAACCCGCCAGGACGCTTTACATTCTGTAAGTTACAGATTCTGCAATGCCGTGATTGCCGTAAATGCCAGCGTTGCCGTGACGCCTTGCACGCTATTGCACGCGCGGTCGCGGCGCCCACGGCCCTCGGTCTCGCCTCAAAATACGACATTGACCTCGCTAACGGGGTTTTCTGCTGGGCGAGGAGTGCACGAGCGGCGTGGTCCCTATCTGTTGCGTCAGTGCGGGACCATAATCAGGGACTTGCTCTCGATCAGTGCGGACTCGGAGATCGCGAAGTACGAGCGACAGCTGTAAGCACCCTTTGCCGCCCTCGGTCGATACTGCTCTCACCGCTCGCCGTGTGCAACGTCCATTCGGAATTGGATCCAAAGCATCGATCTCAGTCCATCTGCATGGTGCACCTGCTTCGAGTTGGATGCCCGAGCACATCGCTACACCGGCCGCGTCACCTCGGCCACCGTTGAACCGAGTGCGTCTCCTACCATGGCTCTATACGCAGAGCGCGTGGGCGGGCTACGTGCCGCAGAACGTGCGGTAAGGCTGCTCGCCCGAACTGGACGTGCTGAACATCGGCAAGTCGCGCCCATGGTCGTAGGGTGTCGCCAGCACGTCAAGCAGTCGCTCTATCACGGAATCGTCGTCCGCGTTGGTCGCCGCCTGGAGCGCCTCCTCCACGTTGTGATTGCGCGGGATGAACGCCGGGTTGTGCCGTCGCATTAGGTCCTCGGCCTCGGCGGGCGACTGCGGCTGCCGCCCGCGGCGCGCCGCCAACCGGTGATGCCACGCCTCGAGTTCGGGATCGGCGTTCGTGGAGTCCCCGACCAGGCGCCCGCTGGTCAGCGACCGGAAGGTGTTCGTGAAGTCGGCCGACCGCCGCTGCATCCAGGCGAGGAGGTCGTCGACGAGCGCCTTGTCTCCTTCTTCCTGCGTGAACAGTCCAAGCTTCCCTCGCATGCCGTCGAGCCAGTGCTGCTCGAACAAGTCCGGGAAGCGGTCGAGCGCCGCCGTGGCACGCTCCACTGAGCGATCGACGTCCCGATCGAACAGCGGCAACATCGCTTCGGCAAGTCGGGCGAGGTTCCACTGCGCGACCGACGGCTGGTTACCGTACGCGTATCGCCCGCCATGGTCGATGGAGCTGAACACTGTGGCGGGATCGTACCTATCCATGAACGCGCACGGGCCGTAGTCGATCGTTTCGCCAGAGAGTGCCATGTTGTCGGTGTTCATCACGCCATGGATGAAGCCGACCAGCTGCCAGCGGGCGATCAGGTACGCCTGCCGTCCGAGGATCGCGTCAAACAGCGCGATGTGGCGCTCTGGCGAATCGGCGAGCTCCGGGTAGTGTCGCGCACGCGTGTAGTCCGCAAGCGCCCGCAGGGCTTCCTGGTCGTCGTGTGCCGCTGCCCACTGCATGGTGCCGACGCGGATATGGCTCGCGGCAACGCGCGTCAGCACTGCGCCGTCGAGCACCGTCTCGCGATAGACAGACTCGCCCGTCTTCACCACTGCCAGGCTCCGGGTGGTCGGAATGCCGAGCGCGTGCATCGCCTCGCTGATGATGTGTTCCCGCAGCATCGGCCCGAGCGCGGCGCGCCCGTCACCCCGGCGGGAGAACCGCGTCTGCCCTGCCCCTTTCAGTTGAATGTCCACGCGATCGCCGGATGGCGTGATCTGCTCGCCAAGCAGGATCGCACGGCCATCGCCGAGAGCAGTGAAGTGGCCGAACTGGTGGCCGGCGTACGCCTGCGCGATGGGTCGCCCGCCTTCGGGCACGGCATTGCCCGCGAAAATCGCGGCGCCTTCGAGACCCTCGAGCGCCTCCGGCTCGAGTCCGAGCATCGTCGCGAGCGGCCGGTTGAAAGCGGCCAGGCGCGGCTCGCGAACCGGAGTCGGTGCCTCATGCGAGTAGAAGAGCTGCGGCAGCTCCGCGTAGGTGTGCTCGAGGTGCCAGCCAGCCATGTGACCATCATAGCTGGCGAGCATCCTGCCGTGGCTTTCCGGGAATGCTTTGGGCGCATCCGGAGCTGCGTGCAACGCTCACGATCCGACGATCGCTTCGAGATCACATTCCAGCCGCCCAGCGCAGTATCCCGTGGCAACAATCGCCACGTACCGTCCTGATAGCAGGCTCGCCACGAGCTTGTCGTCTCGGTGCTCGATCGACCGGGCCAGCGCGATCCATCCGCGACGCACACGAGCCGGTGACTCCGCCGGTCCCACGATGACGCCAACAGAGATCCTGGCTGATCTGTCGTCCGACCAACCCGAGTCACCTCGCGAACGCCGGAGTCGGCTGACGGTCATCGGTCTATGCTCCTCAGGCCGTTGCTAAGCGCGATCGATTTCGGCCTCGCCAATCCGTCGGGTACTTGGCCCGAAGAGGCGACGCTCTTCTGTTACGCGTTGTACGTGCCCGCCAAGTGGCGTGACCCTCGGGCATACCCACTTGACGGCGTCTCAAACGCCGCAGTGTCCGTCCGTGGCGTAGCGCGCGGCTTGTCGGTTTACTGAACGGTCTGCATATTAGAGAGACCAGACAGGATCAGCGTTCGTGACGTACCGAGGCCTGGTGCTCCTGTCAGGTGCAGCGTCGCCTAGGGACAGAAGCCGTTTCTCGACGGGAAGAAGGTGTCACGGGCCGCTTTGACATGTCACTGGCCGCTGCTGGACAGGGCCCACCGCGCAGAATTACGCTTGTACGCGAGGTCCGCAACCTTGGATGCCGCCGCCACGCTAGACACAATGGCTGTCACAGCTTCTGCGCGGCGCGCTCATCCGACGGCCGCCTGCGCGGGCCCCGCTCTTGGGTGGGGGGCCTG
>JACPZV010000328.1 GCA_016195295.1 Acidobacteriota bacterium | reverse complement strand
GGGGCAGATCCCCTCATGAACACCTGGTCCACGACTGCGGATCAGCCCTCTGCTTCGGTAACCGGAATTATGGCGCGACGAATCGCCGCTCGGTAACAGTTACTTATGGCTCGACAGGGGCTCCGCCCCCGCTCCTTGTGCAAGCGGACCGCACCAGGTCAACTCAGTCGCGGATATCCTTGGGGCTGAAGAGGATGCGCAGCAGCTCGTGCTGGGCGAGTTTACTGGCTGGACGAGCCAAATCGTCCAGGGAGGCTCCCAGAGCCCCGACGATGCACGCTCTCAGCGTGCTCGGCGCGGACTCGTGAGCCACATCAGCTCCGGTCTTCCTCGTCCTCTGGACGCTCGCGCGCGTTGTCCGCCAGCAGCGCCTCGGTTGCCCTTTTGAGCGTCGGCAATTCGCGCTACCACGACGACCCAAACGAGCGCCAGGTCAACGCCGAAGTAGTCGTGCGACAGTCGATCGCGCATTCCGGCGATCTGCTTCCACGGAATCTCGAGACGACGATGCTTGGTATTGTCGGAGAGCTTCTTGACGGCCTCGCCGATAACCTCCAGCTTGCGGATGACGGCGTCCTGTCGCATGCGATCGGCCATGAACGCGTCGCGCCCGACAGACCCATACTGCTCGATGTCTTGAATGGCGTCGCGGATATGACCGAGGTAGACGCGATCGTCCTTCACAGCGGACGCGCTTCCGCCAGGATCCGATCGCGGAGCGCGTGGTGGAGGCTCGTGTCGGTCAGCACGTCCACCCTCCGGAAAAAGAGATGAACGGCATAGCCGGAAGCCGTGAGGTCGCGGAGCCATGGTGCGAACGAGCGGCTCGCCAGCGTCGTCTCGAACGCAAAGCTGACACGCTGCTCTGCGAGCTCGTGCAGGCGCGCGAGCATCACGCGGCCGGCGGCGGTCGCCACACTCTTTGGGTCGAAAGCCGACAGCCCGCGCGCGATGACGTCTGCATTAACGAACTCGTTGACCGCCAGCGCCCCGTGCAGCAGCGCCGGCGCGACGGTCGACTTGCCGGCGCCGTGCGGACCAGCAAGCATTACGACACTGGGGCGCGGGTCGCTCAAGTTAGCTCCGGCCCTCCGGACTCCGTCTTCGATCTACTCGGCAGCATCGCGCGGCAAGAGCGCACCGACCTGGTCCCTCAGCGTTGGAATTCTTGTCTGCACGACATCCCAGAGGACGTCCCAGTCGAGACTGAAGTAGTCGTGAACAAGCTTGTCGCGCAAGCCCGAGATTTTGGCCCATTCAACCTCTCGGTGCTTTTCTCTGAACACTGCTGAGAGATTCTTGACTGCCTCGCCGATGATCGAGAGATTCCTGACGACAGCATCTTGCGCCTGGGTATCGGCCATGAACTCGGCGAGTGTGGAATTTCCGACGTAACGCTGGATTCGATTGGCTGATTCGAGAATATCTTTCAGCGATTCGACCTCGCCTCGCTTAGACATAGACGAGGCTGTCGCGGATGCTCTGGGCGACTTCCTTGACGCGCATCGTCTCCAAGGCGACAGGAGTGAGAACCTGAACTTTCCTGCCGAAAAGCTTCTCCAAATACACGATCAGATCGTAGAAGTTGTCGTACGTCGGCTTCTCGAATTCGACCAAGAGGTCGATGTCGCTCCCGCGCTTCTGCTCGCCCCGCGCGTACGAGCCGAAGAGCCCGATCCGCTTGACCGAGTACTTCTTGAGCGTCTCCTCCTGATCCCGCAGAATCTTGAGGATTCGCGCCCGCGTCAGACTTGGCTTTTTCTTCTTCATAGCCATGCATTCAGGGTAGCAGAGTTAGGCCCAGGCCTTCCGAACTTCGTCTTCGAGCTTCTTCTGAAGCGTCCTCACCCACGGTTTGTAGTGGCGTTCGGTGATCCGAACCGATGAATGACCGAGCAGCACGGACACGTTCTCAATCGACACGCCCTTTTCAAGCAGCGACACAGCGAACGTGTCGCGGAACCGGTGGGAGTGGGCGTCCTTGACGTTGGCCATCGCGAACACGGTATCCAGGTATCTCGACCAGTTCGCGCGCGCCGTCTGCGGCTTCGCCTTGCCGCTCGCGAAGAAGTACTCGCCGTCTCCTTCGAGCTGCCCGAGTGCCTTCACCGCCGCCGGCGGCAGCGGCACGTAGACGGCCGTGCCGGTCTTCTGCGTGTAGAGAAACAGCTTGTTCCCTTTGACGCGCTCGCGTTTGAGCGCGATTGTGTCGCCGATTCGCAGCCCCGAATGCCGCATCGTCAGCACGAACGCTTTCATTCGATCCGCGTTCCCTGGATACCGATCGCACGCGTCGAGAATGCGCTTCATTTCGTCGGCGGAAAACGGCAGCGTCGGCACCGACTTGTGCTTCGGTGCCTTGACGCTCGCCGCTGGACTTCGATCGATCCATCGCGCCTGCTCGCAGAAACAGGTACATCGAATCGTCAGCTCGTCAAACAAGGCCGTATTCATTGGCTTAAAGTGTGGCGGAGAGGGTGGGATTCGTTCCGATCGATGATGCTTCCTTCAACAATTTAGGCCTGAATTCAATCGGCAAAAACTCCAAAAACACTCAAAACCGAGGGTCCAGGTACAAAACAGGTACAGTGATTTGTGGGTGGGAATCCCACCCGCGTGGCGGCAGATTTGCGAACTCGGTCCCCGCATGGCTGGACCAGAGACGCTCCTCACCGGTAAACCCTTCGCGACTTTCGGCGACTAATCCCGTGAGCTTCGTGTCCAGCGCGGTGTGCCGCGCCCGTCCGACAGGAGCAGAAAGTGACGTTCTCTGCGCCCGGTGTAAGCGGCGCTCAGGCGCGATCGCTCGAAGCGCACTCAGTTCGCCCACAAGCAGGTATCCTCAGGTATGTCCGAACTGGCCGTGAGACCGGGGAGTATCGAATGAAGCACAACGCAATCTTGGTCGTCACGTCTCTGCTCTCGATCCTCTTGCTGACGCTTCACGTAACGGACGACATCGTCCGTGGGATATCGAAGGCCGAGCCCTCAAACACCGCGCTGCTCGTCCTCGCGGTCTTCCTGTACGGGACGCTCGTGCTCGCCGAACGGCGATCAGGGCACGTCATCATGCTGCTCGTCGGGTTGTTCGCGGCAGCCATGCCGGTCATCCACATGAGGGGGGCACATTACGGCGAGATCGCCAAGTCCACCGGCGGCTTCTTCTTCGTCTGGACACTCTGGGCGCTCGGCGGGCTCGGGGGCTTCACCTTCATCCTCTCGGCGCGCGGACTGTGGAGTCTGCGACGGG
>JACPZV010000338.1 GCA_016195295.1 Acidobacteriota bacterium | reverse complement strand
GTATTCATGCACGCGGCCGTCGGAGAATTTCCCCGGCTGCTGCTGCTCGCCGACGAACGACGTGTTGCCCACGACCGGCGACGTGAAGTTCTCGTTCCACTTCAGCAGATCGCCGACCGTCGTGAGCAATCCGCCGTTGCCGAACACGTTCTCGAACGGCATGTCGGTGCGAAACGCGCCGCCCGCGCGATCCTCGTCGTACGCGATCGCCCGGCCCCTGACGATGCGCGTGTAGTCGTCGCGCCAGGACGTGCGCGTCATGCCGAGGGGCTGGAAGATTCTCGCACGCGTGAATTCGGGAAACGGCATCCCGCTGACACGCGCCACGATGATCGCCGCCAGGTTGAAGCCGGTGTTGCTGTAGGACCAGCGCGTCCCGGGCGTAAAGTTCAGCGCCTTCTGGTGACTGACGATCTCGAGGACGTGGGCGTGCGTGTGCACGCGCGTCGTCCGCGGCCAGCCCGCGATGCCGGCCACGCTCCCCCAGTCGCGCAGGCCGCTCGTGTGATTCAGCATGTGCCTGATCAAGAGCGGCGTTCCGTAGTCGGGAAGTTCCGGCACGTACTTGCGGACTGGATCGTCGAGCGAGAGCTTGCCCTCGCGCGCGAGCAACAGCACAGCCGCCGCGGTGAATTGCTTCGACACCGATCCGGCTTCGAAGATCGTGTCCGGCGTGATCTTCACGTCGTGCTCGAGGTCCGCCATGCCGTACGCCTTCGCGAGCGCCGGCTTGCCGTCCGTGGCCACGCCCACGGCGCAACCGGGCGTGGACGCCGTCCATTTGGCGAAGACGGCATCGACGTTCGTGTCGACATTCGCGACGCCCTGACCGGACACCGCGACGCATCCAGCGCCGATCGCGACTGCAACAGCCGCGCTGGCCAGAAAGCGGTGACCGATGATGGTCATGACAACTCCGTTGTCGTCGTTAGTCGTTGGTCCGTTAGTCGTTAGTCCGGAAACAAATCATCAACCGGCATCGACCAGCCGGGAAGCGCGGGCTCGGCGTCGGCGCGATCACCGCGACGAAAGATCGTGGGCAAATCTGGATCGCTCGCGCGATAGGCGCGCACGACCTGGTCCTTCAGCGTATCGACGTCCCAGACGACGGGCGTGCCGGCGGCGAAGTAGTCCGCGCGTTTCTCCGCCATCGCGCGTTCGGCTGTTGGACCGAAGTCTTCCTCGCTTCTAACTTCGACGGCAAGGATCGGTGCGCCATCGATGAACGCTCGCGTCAGCGGCTGCGTGCTGAATGCCGCATCGGGACTGAACGATCGGCGAGTCGCAAGGTTGACGACAAAGCCTACGTTATCAGGCAAGGCATGGCCGGTCTTCGTCCGGTCCTCATGCGCCGACAGGCTCGCAAAGATCCTGCCCGCCGCATACCCGTGCAAGCCGCCGCCGGGAGACATCAGAACGAGGTCTCCGTTGACGAGTTCGGCCTTCCCTTCGACGTGGTAGAGGTCGTCGATCGTGGCTTCTCGCTTCGCGCCCATGTGGCAAATCCTACCATCGTCTTTGGCGACGGACTTTGCAGTTTCTGCCATAAACACTCCATTTTGATGGTCTCGACAAGAGCCCGAGCAAAGCGCACGCCACTCGATTCGTTCGCGGCGTGTGGACAGTCGTTCGTCGTTGGTCGGCGCTCACGCGGTGCTAGAATGCCGGCATCTCTGACCTGCACAGGAGGACAGCGTGAACCGACGCCTTTCTCTCGTTCACCGGCGCCTCGCACTCTCGGCCGCGGCGCTGGTCGTCGTCTCCGCGCTCTCGCTGATGCCTTCCGCGCGTGCGGCGGGCCTAGCACGCCAAAGCGCCGGAGGCGCGAAGGCGGCTTCCGTCAACGGCTTGTGGGACGCGACCATCGTCGCGGGCGACGCCACCGTGCCGTTCCGCTTCGAAATCGCCACGACCGGTGCCGACGTGCAGGGCTTCTTCTTCGAGGGCGATCAAAAAGTCGGCTCGTCCGAAGGCACGTTCGCCGATGGCGTGCTGAAGCTCGTCTACGACCACCTGAACACGACGCTCGAGCTGAAACTGTCCGGGGACACGCTGACCGGCACGTACGTCAACAATCGCCCCAATGCGCGCCCGCAGGACGTGCAGATGCGACGATTCACGCCCGTGATCGCGGACACGACGGCGGTCCTTCAAGCGACGGGCACGTGGGAGATGCGGCGGCTGGCGGAAGAAGTCAGCGCGCCGCGCGACACGCGCACGTGGCACGTCTTTCTCCGGCAGTCGGGCGCCGAAGTCGCGGGATCGATCCTGCGCGTGGACGGCGACACCGGCGCGCTCGTCGGCCGTTGGACGAACGGCAAGCTGACGCTGAGTCATTTCGCCGGCGAGCGTCCGAACCTTTTCGAAGCGACGCCGAATCCCGACGGCACGCTGAACGTCACGCTCAACGGCAACGCGCACTACCTCGTCGTCCGCAGCAGCGAGGCGCGCGCGAAAGGGATCCCCGAGCCGCCCGACCCGTCGCGCTACACGAGCGTGAAGGATCCGACGACGCACGACGCAGAACATCGGCGAGAAGCTGCCACAGATCGTCAACTTCGGCGCGTATCCGACGTCGATCTATCTCGGGCGCGACGGCCGCGTCCGCAGCGTTCACGCCGGATTCGCGAGCCCGGCCACGGGCGAAGAGCACACGCGGCTGAAGACCGAACTGCGCGAGCTCACCGAGCGGCTGCTCGCGGAAAGCGCGCGGAGTTCGACGGGACAGCAATAATTGAGCACGGGGCGGCGATCAGTTCGATCGCCGCCGCTTCTTCTCGCTCGCCTGAAAGGCTCGCGCTACGACTTCCCAGCCACCAGCCACCAGCAGGAGGCTTCATGCCATCGCACGTCTCACGTCGTCAGTTCCTTGCTGATCGGCAAGAAGAACGTCGAGGCGCGCGTGAAGCAGCTCGCGCTCCGCTTCAAGAGCGGCTTGAAAGATATTCCCGGCGCGAAAATCTACACGCCGATGTCGCCGGACCTCTCCGGTGGCTTGACGACGTTCTCGATCAGGGAAGTGCCGAAGGCGAACGTCCTGAAGGTGCTGATGGATAAGTACGGCGTCTACATCCCGCAGTCCGGGCTGAACAACTTCAGCTGCCGCGCGTCGACGCACATCTACACGCTGCCGTCGGACGTCGACCGGCTGCTCGAAGGCCTGCGCTACGTGTCGGAGAACGCGTCGAAGCTGATGACGTCGACGGCCGCGCCGGCGCAGGACGAGTAACGATGTCGGGTCCGGCTGAAGCCGGACGCCGCGATTCAGGCGCAAAAAAGGGCGGCGATCGCCAGATTGCCGTCCCGCCTTCCTTCGCCAGGAAGAGAGCTCATTTGTTTCGGAGTTCTCCCTGGCTTCCCAATCTGAGTTTCAATTCAAACAGAAAGACAGGCACCGAAAAAATAATATTCGCTGACAAGAATGCGGCCGTAACTTGCGGCAGGAAGGAACGCGTCCCGTTGACGCGTTCCAATGCCCACCAGTACGTGAAGGCAAATAATCCGTTCAAATGAAGCAAGAAGAAGAACCAGAACATCCCTATCAAGATTGAATAGAAGACGACCCTCTTCTTTGCTATGCCCACGACAGTACCGATGATTCCAAGCAGCAAGGAAATCAGGACGACGAGTGCAATGCTGATGTTCATGTTCGATTGTTTAATTCACGGAACGCATTTGAAAATCGTCGCATCCCACACCGCGCCCGCACCGGCAGACAAAAAAGAGGGCGGCGATCGCGAGATCGCCGCCCTGGATTTTCGCTCGGCTAAAAGCCTCGCGCTACGTTTGCGCTAGCCACTAGCCACCAGTCACTTAAACAGCGGCCGTCGTCTTGCCCTTCGCCGGGAAGATCTCCTTGAACGCTTTCGTGAAGCGGTCCATTTCGTCTTCCGTGCCGACCGACACGCGCATGTGCGTCGTCATCGGCGGGAACGGACGGCCGACCGCCACTTTCTTCGCGGCGAACTCTCCAATCACCGGCTGGATCTCGCGGCCGATGTGCACCATGAAGAAGTTCGTCTCCGACGGGATGCACTCGTAGCCGTAGGCCTCGAGCTCCGACGTGGTCTTCTTGCGGAGGGCAATGACGCGCTGCTTGATTTCCTTCTGCCCCGCCTCGTCCTTCAGCGACGCAACGCCGCCCCACTTCACGAGCACGTTGATGCTGCCCATGCTGTACGGCCGCATCTTCTGGATCAGCTCGGCCGGCGCGACGGCGTAGCCGAGGCGCATCGCGGCCAGCGCGGCGATCTTCGAGAACGTCCGCGCGATGATCACCGGACGGCCTTCGATCACATACGGAATCGACGTCGCGTACCGCGGGTCGTCGACGAAGTGGTGATACGCCTCGTCTATGAGGACCGGCATGCCCTGCGGAATGCCGTCGAGCAACTGCTTCACTTCCTCCTTGGTCACGATGAGGCCGGTCGGGTTGTTCGGGTTGCAGAGGTACACGAACCCGAGCTCGCTCGCGCGCTGGTTCGCGGCTTTGATCAGCGCCGGGATCTCCTGGCGATAGTCCTTGCCGAGCGGTAGCTTGATGGCCGTCGACTTGATGCTCGTCGCGTGCTGATAGACCGAGCCGTAGGACGGCTCGACGCCCAACACTTTCTTCCCGGCGGGCAGGAACGTGGTCCCGACGACGTCGAGCACTTCGCCCGAGCCGGCCGTGATCATGACGTTCTCCGCCTTGACGCCGTGGTGCTTCGCGATTTCCTGGACGATGTTGCCGTCCGGATAGCCGTACCGGTTGGAGTACTTCCAGGCGCCGTTCATCGCCTTCATCACGTTCTCGGGCGGTCCCCAGCAGTTCTCGTTGCTCGAGAGATGCGCCATCGCGTCGTACTCGTCCGTGGAGCGACCCATGCGCGGCGCGTTGCCCGGCGCGCCCGGGCGAGCCTGCTGCGCGAAGAGATCGACTTCCCGTCCGGTGCTGAGGTACCCCAGGGCCGCTGCCACGCTGCCGACGAACCCGCGGCGAGTAATGCTCATGAATTCCTCCGTTGTTAAGCGGGACGAACGAATCGGGATATTCTAGCGCGTTTCCTTCTGGGCCGCCCGGACATTAATGTCCGGAATTCCCGCCAAAACCGTGGAATTTGCGCTGTTTCCGGGCCTGCCTGGCCTGCTCGATGACCATCGCGCCGATCACCAGCTTCAGCTTCGCATCAGTGGGCGTGCCCTTGCCGCGTCGCGGCGCGACCGCCCACGCGATGCCGATGCTCAGCACGTAGAGGGCGAGCATCGGTGCCGCGAAGATCGTCTGGTTCCACGGGTCGGCCGAGGGCGTCAGCACGGCCGCCACGATGAAGATGATGAGGATGGCGTACTTGATGTTCCGCCACAGAAATCCCGCCGTCACCAGGCGCATCTTCGCGAGGAAGAACACCACGGTCGGGATCTGAAAGACGACGACCATCCCGAGGAGCATCATCTTGTACAGCTCGAAGGTGTCCTCGACTCTCGGCGTGAACTTCATCGACCGCGAGTGGAACGTCGAGAGGAACGCGATCGTCGCCGGAAACATGACGTAGTGGGTGAACGCCGCGCCGCCGATGCTGCCCACGGTCGTCAGGGCGACGAACGGAATCGCGAACTTCTTCTCCGTCGCGTACAAGCCGGGTGCGATAAAGCGCCATACTTGATACATGACGAAGGGCGCCGCCAGCACGACGCCGCCGATGAGCGCGACGTCCAGATAGAACGCGAAGCCTTCGCCCGGCTTCGTGATGATGAGCGCGCCGTCGGGCAAGGCTTTCAGCGTCGGTCCGAGGACGAAATCGCCGAGACGGTCGACGAAGAAAAAAGCGACCACCATGCCGCCGGCAATCGCGAGACACGACCGGATGAGCCGCTTCCGCAGCTCGTCGAGATGATCCAGAAACCCCATCCGGCTCGCGCCGGGCTCATCGTCTTGGTCGTCGACCTGCAACGGATATCGTGCTTCGCCCATACTCTTATCCTCCGTGTCCTCCGTGCGTCCTCTACTCCGTGTCCTCCGTGGTTTCTCTTTT
>JACPZV010000337.1 GCA_016195295.1 Acidobacteriota bacterium | reverse complement strand
CGCTATCACGAGGCGCGAATCAAACGGTTGGCCACGACCGCCCACCAGCTCGGTTACGCGTTGGTTTCGGTCGCAGAATAGTGCAGTCATCGGGAAGTCACAGACGAGAGTTCAGATTGGAGCCGCTCATGCGTCGCGCGCTGACCTCCCTCGTCTTCGTTTCGCTGCTGGGATCCGTCGCGCCGCAGGCTGACGCGAAGCGGTGGTGGTCGTACGTCGAGGCGCTCGCCAACGACGGTATGGAAGGCCGCAACACCGGCAGCCCCGCGCACAAGCGCGCGGCCAGTACGTCGCCGCGCAGTTTCAAAAGGCGGGCCTCGAGCCCGCCGGGATCGGCGGGTACATCCAACCCGTGAAATTCAAAACGCGGCGCATCGTCGAGGCCCAATCGAGCCTGGCGCTCGTGCGCAACGGCAAGACCGAACCGCTGACGCTCGGCGAAGACGCCAACATCAGCATGCGCGTCGATCCGGCGCCGAGCCTCAACGCGCCGCTCGTGTTCGTCGGCTACGGGTTGAGCATCCCCGAACGACAGATCAACGACTTGGCCGGCGTCAGCCTGAAGGGCGCCGTGGTCGTGTATATCGCTTCAACGCCCGCCACGCTGCCCGGGCCGCTGCAAGCGCACTTCGGGTCGGCCGCGGAGCGCTGGAGGATGTATCAGGCCGCGGGCGCGATCGGCACGATCAGCATTGCCAATCCGAAGAGCATGGACATCCCCTGGGCACGCTCGACGCTCGCGCGGCTGCAGCCGGCGATGTCGCTGGCCGACGCGTCGCTCGAGGACGCGCCGGGGCAGCGGTTGGCCGTGACGATGAATCCCTCCCACGCAGACAAGCTGCTGGCCGGATCGGGACACACCTTTGGCGAAATGTTGGCGTTGGTCAACGGTGGCAAACCGGTGCCGAGCTTCACGCTGTCCGCCCGGCTGAAGGCGACCGCGACGGTCGAGCGCGACGAAGTCGAATCGCAGAACGTCGCGGGCATCCTGCGCGGATCGGATCCGGCTCGCCGCAACGAATACGTCGTCGTGTCGGCGCATCTCGATCACCTGGGAGTTGGCGAGCCGATCAATGGCGATCGCGTCTACAACGGCGCGATGGACAACGCCTCTGGGGTCGCGGCCATCCTGGACGTCGCGACGACGCTGCACGAGCGGGGGACGACGCCCGCACGCTCGCTCTTGCTCGTCGCGGTCACCGGCGAGGAAAAGGGCGAGCTCGGGTCGCGCTACTTCGCGGCGCATCCGACCGTGCCGCGCGCCTCGATCGTCGCCAACGTGAACACCGACATGTTTCTGCCGCTCTTTCCGCTCAGAACGTTGATGGTGCTCGGTCTTGACGAATCGGATCTCGGCCAGGACGTTCGAGCGACCGCGAAGGAGCTGGGGCTGGCGGTGCAGGCCGATCCCGAGCCCCAGCGCAACCGCTTCGTGCGCAGCGATCAGTACAGCTTCGTGAAGATCGGAATTCCCGCGCTGGCGATGAAGGTCGGCTACGAGGCGAACACGCCGGAAGCCGCAACCGCGGCGAAGTGGATCGCCGAGCGTTACCACGCGCCGTCTGACGATCTGAACCAGCCGATCGATCTGTCGGCGGCCGAAAAGTACGTCGACGTCGTGCGCACGCTGGCTGTCCGGATCGCCAATCGCACGGACCGCCCCAAGTGGAACGACAGCAGCTTCTTCAAGAGATTTGTCTTACGCTGAATTGGGCAAGCGCGAGGCTTTCATAAGCGGAGAAGCGATACAATCGACGCATGGGTCCCACGCTCGAAGACGGTCTGCGGATGCTGCGCGAAGCGGCCGAACAGGCGCCGTCGATTCGCATCGACCTTGACGAGACCTACCGACGCGCGATCGCACTCGTCGAAGCTCTGCCTTCCAACCAGTCCGGCGCCGACAAAAGCTGGGTGTGGCGAATGGACGCCGCGTTTCGCGAGCATTACCGCCGCGTAAGACGCGCGTGACGTGGACCCGCTAACGCCGTTAGCCCGCGCCCTTCAAGAGAACGCCGTCCGCTTCGTCGTCATCGGCGTCGCCGGCGCCAACTACTACGCGCTGAATGCATCCACGGTGTTCCTAACGCAGGACCGCGGCCTTTTTCTGCCGCCGGACCCTGACAATCTGGTTAACTGCTGGGCCGCTTGCGACGCCGTGGGGCTCCATCTGTGGAGCGGCGACGAACCGCTCGACAGCCCTCGCGATCGGTGGTTAGCCGAGCGCATCGTCGAGCGACGCGCGTTGACTCGCGCCACTGACGGCGCTGAGCTCCAAGTCGATCTCACGCTCGTGACGGGAGGCTGTGCGTTCGATGCGGTATGGAAAGAGCGCCGCGTCTTTCAGGTCGACGGCGTCGACATCCCCGTCGCGCGTCTGCTGGATATCGTCACCTCCAAGCACGCCGCCGGCCGCGACAAGGATCGACTCTTCCTGGCGACGCACCGCGAGGCGCTCGAAGAGCTGTTGCGACGCGAGGAGCGCTAGCCAGTCGACGCCATTACCCAATTACCCAACTACTCACTTACCCAATTCATTTCTTCTCGATCGGCAAATCGTCGCGATTGCCCCACTCTTCCCACGCGCCGTAGTAGTTGAGAATCCACCACAGCCGCGCCGCGTAGATGCCGCCGCGCTCGTCGTACACGACCACGCGCGTCGCGTTCGAGACGCCGAGCGTCGTCATCATTCCCTCGAACTCGGCGGGCGTCGGCAGAAACGTCGGCGGCGCCTTGGCGTCGCGAATCGCCACCGGCGACAACGCCACGGCGCCAGGCACGTGGCCGTCGGCGAAGCCGCTCTGCCGCATGTCGACGATGCGGACCGCGGCGTCGGAGGCGTGCGCGGCCACCCAGTCGGTGTCCACGAGCTGATCGGGATGGGCGTAGGTCATGGCGAGCAAGGCGATCAGCGGAATCATCCGCAAAGTTTAACCCGCTCCGCCAGGTTTCCCCAGTAGAGTGTGAGGTCCCATGCCTCATCTTTCGGGCGTCTCGGTGCTCGTCTCTGGCGCCGGCCTCGCGGGCCTTGCCGCCGCCCACGACCTCACCGCGATGGGCGCTGACGTCATCGTCGTGGATGCGCGCGATCGCGTCGGCGGCCGCGTGTGGACGATTCGAGACGGCTTCGCGCAGAACCAGCACGCCGAAGGCGGCGGCGACATGATCGACGATGCGCAGCACGAGATTCGCGCGCTCGCGGCCGAGCTGGGGTTGACGCTCACGCGGATTCTTCGCGGCGGCTTCGGGTACGTCCGTCAAGACGACGCCGGGCGGCCGCGCATGGTGCGGCGCCGCGCGTTGCGCGGGTGGACGCGGCTGGCTGGCGCCCTCGACGAGTTCATTCATCCCTATCGACTCGCCGAGCAGCGGTGGGACTCGCCGATCGTCGCGGCGATCGCGAAGCGATCGGTCGCCTCGTGGCTGGACGAGGTGAGGGCCGATCCCGAACTTCGCGCGACGGCCACGGGCCTGCGCGGATTCTTTCTCGCCGATCCCGACGAGCTGTCGCTGCTCGCGCTCGTCGATCAGTTCGCGGCCACCGATGCATGGGGATCGCTGCGCCGTATCGAGGGCGGCAACGATCGCCTCGCGACCGCGCTGGCGGCGCCGCTGGGCAGTCGCCTGCACCTCAACACGGACGTCGTCGCGCTCACCCACCGCGGGCGCACGGTCCGCGTCACGGTGAAGAACGCGCGGGCGCAATCGCAGATCACGTGCGATTACGTCGTGCTCGCGCTGCCGGCCACGACGCTGCGGCGGATTCCCATCGCGCCGTCGCTGCCGTCTCCGCAACACGACGCGATCGCGCGGCTCAAGTACGGCCGGGCGACGCGGACCCTCTTGCAGTTCTCTCGTCGTTTCTGGCGCGCGCCGCGCCGGCCCGGCGCATTCGGATCGCCGCTGTTCTTCGGCGCGGTCTGGGACGGCAACGAGGAACAGCGCGGTCGCGCCGGCATTCTCAGCCTGCTCGCCGGCGGCGGCGCGAGCGATGCGACGCAGTCGCTGGTCGCCAAAGAGGGTCCGCGAGGATTGGCGCAGTCGCTCGAGTGGCTCGGCGCGCGTGGCGCCGACCTCGTCGGCTCGAAACAGATCGTGTGGGAACAGGATCCGCACGCGCGCGGCGGCTATGCGTACTTCGATCCGGCCTACGATCCCGCGCTGCGGGCCTGGCTGGCGCGCCCGTTCGGGCGGCTGTTCTTCGCCGGCGAGCACACGAGCATCAGATGGCAGGGCTACATGAACGGCGCGGTGGAGAGTGGACGGCGGGCGGCGGCGGAAATCGCGGCCGCGCACCATCTGTAGGGCGGGTCCTCCGGACCCGCCTCGGATTGCCGGGTCCGAAAGGACCCGGCCTACTGATCACGTAAGCTCAAGGGATGGCCCACTCGAATCCGTCCGATCAGGAGCTGAAGCAATTGCTCGCCGACGCCACGACGATTGCCGTCGTCGGCGCGTCGTCGAATCCGGAGAAATCGTCGTACGGCATCATGCAGAAACTGCAGCAGGCCGGCTACTGCGTGATCCCGGTCAACCCGCGCGAGACCGAAGTGCTTGGCGAGCGCGCGTATCCGTCGCTTCGCGACATTCCCGGGCGCGTGGACATCGTCGATGTGTTCCGTCGCGCCGAGGACACGCCGCCGATTGCGGACGAAGCCGTGGCGATCGGCGCGAAGGCGCTGTGGCTGCAGACCGGCATTGCCAACGAAGACGCCGCCGCGCGCGCGGCGAAGAGCGGGCTGATGGTGGTGATGGACGCGTGCATCGGCACGCTGCATACGTTGCTGCGCGTGCCTGTGAAACTTGGAAGTGTGAAGTCTGAAGTTTGAAGCCTTCAGCCTTCAGACTTCAGCCTTTTAAGTTCGCGCTCCAGTTTGTCGACCAACCCGTCGAGCTGATCCACCACAGCGCGAACGGTCTCCGGCTTGCTCAGATCCACGCCGGCGCGCTGCAGCAGCGGAATCGGGTGATCGCTGCCGCCGGACTTGAGCAGCGTCAGGTAGCGATCGATCGCCCCCGCGCGATCCGACTCCGACCCCGTCGTCAGCGCTTTCATCACCTGCGCGCTCGAGGCGAAGCACGTCGCGTACTGATAGACGTAGTACGGCGTGCTGTAGAAGTGCGGGATCCTCGCCCACGTCACGCGCGACAGCTCGTCGTAATCCAGCGCGTCGCCGTGATACGCCTGCAGGAGTCCGAAGTAGATGTCGCCGAGCGCGTCGGCCGTCACCGGTCGTCCCGCTTCGACCAGCCGATGCGCCTGCAGCTCGTAGTCCGCGAACAGCACCTGCGTGTAGAACGTTG
>JACPZV010000034.1 GCA_016195295.1 Acidobacteriota bacterium | reverse complement strand
GCACCCAGCACCTCAGCACCCCGTCGTGCTGCCGTCAGTCGCCGATGCGTTCGCGGCGCTCCTCGCGGCAGAGCAGGGTGAGCCGCCGCCAACGGTGGCGCCCACGTGGCCCACGTCCAGCGCGCCGGCGCCCGCGGTCACCGAGGAGTTGGTCGAACGCGTGACGCGCCAGGTGCTCGATCGACTCTCGGACAAAGTGGTGCGCGACGCGGTCGCCGACGTCACGTCCTCGATCGCCGAGCGGCTGGTGCTCGAAGAGATCGAGCGCATCAAATCCTCCATCAAGTAAGATCGTCGGATGCCGCTGCCGGAAAAGCCCGCGCTCGAGGGGCTCGAAGCGAAGTGGATTGCGCGCTGGGAGGCATCGCGCGTCTACGCATTCGATCGGACGCGCCCTCGCGCCGACGTGTTTGCCATCGACACGCCGCCGCCGACCGTCAGCGGCTTGCTGCACGTCGGCCACGTCTTCTCGTTCACGCACACCGACCTCGTCGCCCGGTTTCAGCGCATGCGCGGCAAGGCCGTGTTCTATCCGATGGGATGGGACGACAACGGGCTGCCGACGGAGCGCCGCGTGCAGAACTACTACGGCGTCCGCTGCGATCCTTCTCTGCCCTACGATCCGTCGTTCACGCCGCCGGCGCAGCCCGGCAAGCAGCCGATCTCGGTCTCGCGGCCGAGCTTCATCGAGCTCTGCGCGCGCCTGACGCAGGAGGACGAGAAGGCGTTCGAGCAGCTGTGGACGCACCTCGGTCTGTCGGTCGACTGGTCGATGACCTACGCGACCATCAGCAAGCGCTCACAGCGCGTGTCGCAGCTGGCGTTTCTGCATCAGTTGAAGCGCGGGCTCGCGTACCAGGTGGAGGCGCCCACGCTGTGGGACGTGGACTTCAAGACCGCGGTGGCGCAGGCCGAGCTCGAAGATCGCGATATGCCCGGCGCGTTCCATAAAGTCGCTTTCGGTGTATCAGACGATAGCGCGCGGGGCGCAGATGTAGCGCGAGGCGTCAGCCGAGCGTTCGTCGAAATCGAAACCACGCGCCCCGAACTGATCCCCGCGTGCGTTGCGCTCGTGGCGCATCCAGACGACGCGCGCTACAAGCCACTGTTCGGTCGGGACGCGGTGACGCCGCTCTTCGGCGTGCGGGTTCCCGTGAAAGCGCACGCGCTGGCCGACCCCGAGAAGGGTAGCGGCATCGCGATGATCTGCACCTTCGGCGACGTGACGGACGTGACGTGGTGGCGCGAGCTGTCGTTGCCGGTGCGAGCCGTGATCCAGGCCGACGGCACGCTGCGCGACGTGACGTGGGGCGCGCCGGGCTGGGAGTCTATCGATGCCGCGCGCGCGCAACGCCACTACAGCGAGCTGACGCGGCTGTCGGCCGCGAAGGCCCGGACGAAAATTGTCGAACAGCTCAGGGAGAGCGGTGACCTGATCGGCGAGCCGCGGCCGATCACCCACGCCGTGAAGTTCTACGAGAAGGGCGACCGGCCGCTCGAGATCGTCACCAGCCGGCAATGGTTCTTCAAGACGATCGAGCTCCGCGAAGCGTTGCTCACGCGAGGCCGCGAGCTGAAGTGGCACCCGGACTATATGCGCACGCGCTACGAGAACTGGGTCAACGGTCTGAACGGGGACTGGTGCGTCAGCCGCCAGCGCTTTTTTGGCGTGCCGTTCCCTGTGTGGTACCCGATCGACGCCGAGGGCCGCGTCGAATACGAGCGACCGATTGCCGCGCGCGAGGATCAGTTGCCGATCGATCCGTCGACCGACGTGCCGCCGGGCTATCGCGCGGATCAACGCGGCCGGCCGGGCGGATTCGTCGGCGACCCCGACGTCATGGACACGTGGGCGACGTCATCGGTCTCGCCGCAGATCGTGTGCGGCTGGCCCGACGATCCGGATCTGTTCGCGCGCACGTTCCCGATGGATCTGCGTCCGCAGGCGCACGACATCATCCGCACGTGGCTGTTCTCATCGGTGTTGCGCGCGCACCTCGAGCACGATTCGCTGCCGTGGAGCGACGCCGCGATTTCCGGGTGGGTGCTCGATCCGGATCGCAAGAAGATGTCGAAGTCCAAGGGCAACGTCGTGACGCCGCTCGGGTTGCTCGAGGAACACGGGTCGGACGGCGTGCGCTACTGGGCCGCGAGCGGCCGGCCGGGCACCGACACGGCGTTCGACACGAACCAGATGCGCGTCGGCCGGCGACTCGCCATCAAGATTCTGAATGCGTCCAAGTTCGCGCTTGCCCCGCCGAAGCGGGAGGCACACGCGGGGCGTGTCGTTCCAGAGCCGGCCAAGGCGGGTCGAATCGTGGCGCCCGTGGATCGCGCGATGATCCGCAACCTCGCGGCGCTCGTGACCGAGGCGACGGACGCGTTCGAGTCCTACGACTACGCGCGCGTCCTGCAGCGGACCGAATCGTTCTTCTGGCGGTTCTGCGACAACTATCTCGAGCTGGTGAAGGGCCGGCGCTACGGCGAGCAGGGGCCGGACGGTGCGGGCTCGGCGAACGCCGCGCTGTCGGCCGCGCTGTCGGTGCTGCTGCGCCTCTTCGCGCCGTTTCTCCCGTTCGTGACGGAGGAAGTGTGGTCGTGGTGGCGCGAGGGATCGATTCACACGTCGCGCTGGCCGACGGCGGAGGAACTGTTGTCGCTCCTCGCGGACAACAGCGAGGCCACGCGCCAGGCGGACGAGCGCGCCTATCAGTGGGCGAGCGACGTCCTCTTCGACGTGCGCAAGCAGCGGTCCGAAGCCAAGCAGCCTCTCAAAGTGCCCATCACTCGGGTGAGCGTGAAAGCCGAGGACGCGGCGGTCGCCTTGATGCCGATCGTTGAGGCGGATCTGAAAGCTGCGCTGCGCGTGCAGGCGTTCGAGACCGCGATCGGCGAGCCACGCGAGATCGTGGTTCGCGGCTACGAAGCGCCTTAGCAGTGTCCTTTGTGACGACTCAGACTTGGAACAACTAGATCCCTCGACCTATCGCGACATCGTCCGCCGCGCGCTCGACGAAGACGTCGGCGCCGGCGACATCACGACGCAGGCGACCGTCTCGCCCTCTCAGACCGCGCGCGGCGTCTTCCTGATGAAAGCCGACGGCGTGCTGGCCGGCCTCGAGGTCGCGCTGGAAGTTTTCCGCCAGCTCGATTCCGCCGTCCGCGTGACGGCGCGCAGACACGATGGCGACGCCTGTCGCGCCGGCGAGGAAATTGCCGAGGTCACCGGATCGGCTCGCGCGCTGCTGGTCGGCGAACGCACCGCGCTCAACTTCCTGCAGCGGCTCTCGGGCATCGCGACCCGCGCGCGTCGCTTCGTCGACGCGGCGGGCGGGCGCATCACGATTCTCGACACGCGCAAGACGACGCCCGGGCTGCGCGCGCTGGAAAAATACGCCGTTCGCGCGGGCGGCGCCACGAATCACCGCGCGGGGCTCTTCGATGCCATCCTGATCAAAGACAATCACATCCGCCTGGCCGGTGGCGTGAAGGCGGCCGTGGAGCGCACGCGGGTGCAGCAGCCCGGGCGGCCTATCGAGATCGAAGCGCAGCGCATCGCGGAAGTCGACGAAGCGCTCGCCGCGGGCGCGGAGGCGATTCTCGTGGACAACATGTCGACGGCCGACATTCACGAGGCCGTCGCCCGCGCGAAAGGCCGCGCGACGATCGAGATCTCGGGTGGCGTCACGCTGGAGCGCATTCCGGAACTGGCCGCGACCGGCGCCACCTTCGTCTCTGTCGGCGCGCTG